>CACXDR010000370.1 GCA_902766415.1 uncultured Lachnospiraceae bacterium | reverse complement strand
TACACCGTCATCATTGAGGGCGCGGGGGCGCTGCTGGTGATGCCGGCCTTCGTGCGGGACTTCGGCCTCCGCGGCGTCTGGGTCAGCATGTTCCACGCGGTCTCCGCCTTCTGCAACGCGGGGATGGACATCATCGGCCCGGACAGCCTGGGACCCTACGCGGATGATCCCGCTGTTCTCGGCGTGACCGCCTTCCTCATCGTGAGCGGCGGCATCGGCTTCCCGGTGCTGGAAGCCCTGGCCGCGTATTTCCGGAAAGGTCCGGCATCATCCCGCAGGGTCTGCTCCGGACTGTATCTGAAGGCCGTGCTGGTCATGACCGGCGTCCTGATCTTCGGCGGTGCCGCAGCGATCCTCCTGCTCGAGGGAGGGAACCCGGAGACCCTGGGCCCGCAGCCTCTCCCGCAGAAGCTTCTTTCCGCCTTTTTCCAGTCGGTCACGCTGCGCACCGCGGGCTTCTGCACCTTTTCCCAGGCCGGCCTCCGCGGCAGCACCTGCCTCCTGGCCTGCGTCCTCATGTTCATCGGGGGATCCCCCTCCGGGACCGCGGGCGGCATCAAGACCACTGCCTTCCTGATCGTGACGGCCACCGTCGTATCGATGCTGAAGGAAAAGGACCGCACGCAGATGTTCCGCCGTAAGGTCAGCAGCAATACGGTGCGCCGCGCCCTCGCCATTTTTACGGTCAGCTTTACGGTCCTCCTCCTTTCCCTGTTCGCCCTGCTGACGGTCCAGCCGGCAGATTTTACCGCCTGTCTCTTTGAGACGGTGTCCGCGATCGGGACGGTAGGTCTCAGCCGCGATCTCACGGCCAGGCTGAACCTTGCGGGAAAGGCCGTCATAATGCTCACCATGTATCTCGGCAGGATCGGTCCCATTTCCCTGTCCATGTTTTTCAACACCAGCCGTTTCCCGGACCAGATCGTGTACGTGGAGGAACCTGTCAACGTAGGCTGAACACCCCTACCGCTTCAGAAGCGGGGGGTATTCTCACTGGATAATGATAAAAACTGCCCTGCGCTTCTTGCGGGAGGAAGGATACAGTATGGAAAAGCAGGCTTATATCGTCATCGGCCTGGATGCGTTCGGGCTGACCATCGTGCGGACCCTGGCAAAGGCAGACGTGGATCTTCTGGTGATCGACAGGAATCCGAAGCGCCTGGAGGAGGCGGCGGACCTGGTCCTCAACGCTGTATGCGCGGATGCCAGGGATCCTGACGTCCTGAAGCAGCTGGGCGTTTCGGAATTCCAGGGCGCCGTGGTCAGCCCCGAACGCCTGGAGGACAGCGTACTGATCACCATGCTCCTCAAGGAGGCCGGCGTGCCCTTTGTCCTGGTGAGGGCCGCGACTGAGCTGGAGGGACGCGTTCTCCGGAAGGTCGGCGCGGACAAGGTCATCATCCCGGATCTCGCGATGGGCATCCGCGTCGCGAACCAGCTCGCGGAAGGGACCCACAAACAGGAATGAACAGTTGTTTTCCCCGGAGACGTATGCTTCCGGGGCTTTTTATGGACCTTTTACATACCAATCTTCATGCCATTTTAAGCTGATCTGTGTTATTATATATAATGTTGTACTCTGAGAATCTGCGGTGATATGGACTATACATGTCACTGTCTGTTTTTGAGGGGCAGAGAAACTGAGGACTCTAATATCGCTAACAGGAGGTGCCTATGGAATTACAGATTCAAAACCTTGTATCCTCGATCCGCAAAGAGGGGATAGAGGCGGCGAATAAGGAAGCCGAGTCCATTATTGCCGAAGCGAAGAAAAAAGCTGAGGCGATCGTAGCCAGCGCGAAGACGGAGGCGCAGCAGTACAAGGACGGCGCGGAGAAGGAGATCGAGATCCTGCGCGAGAGTGCCGCGGTCAGCGCTGATCAGGCGAAGCGCGACGCCGTGCTTTCCTTTAAGGCGGAGATCCAGAAGGAGTTCGAGAAGATCCTTGCTTCGGATATCCGGAAAGAGCTTAAGAAGGACAGCCTCGGAAAGCTGATCAAAGCCGCTGTCGCCGGGGAGGATGTCTCAGCCTATGCGGCGGAGGTCTCCGAGGTCACCGCGGCCATGAGGGAGGAGCTTGCGGAGGAGATCAGGAACGGTCTCGAGATCCGGCCGACAAAGGGCGTGATGACAGGCTTCCGCATTGCGGAAAAGGACGGCTCCGGCTATTTCGACTGCTCCGACGACGCGATCATGGAGATGCTCATGCCGTACTTCAGGAACCTGGACTTCCAGTAAAGGAGGCGCCTAGTGGCTTCTTATTATTATCTGATATCAAGCCTGCCTGAGCTGGGGACCTACGGGGACATGCCGCTCACCTACGACGAATTCCTGGCGTGCTGCCAGGCCAACGTGAGCGAGAAGAAGTACGAGATCCTGAAAAACCTGACGCTTTCTTCGAAGACCGGCCCGCTTGTAGAGGACTGGGCAAGGTTTTACGAGATGCTGACCAGGGAGCTGGGTTACCAGAGGAGCCTGAATCTCGGAAGAAGCTACCCGTCCGCCTATGACAAGGATGCGTTCATCTCCCAGGCGGTCTCAGCCGCGATGGCGGCGAAGAACCCGCTGGAAGCGGAGAGGGCCCTTCTGGAATATGAGTTCCAGGCCCTTGATTCCATGGTCGGGCTGCACATGTTCGATGACTATGTGCTGTTCGGCTACGCGATCAAGCTGAAGCTTCTGGAGCGGCTCGCGTGCTTCGGACAGGAGAAGGGCAAGGCGGAGTTCCAGTCCCTTTTTGACGGGATACAGAAGCAGGTCTACAGCCTGTGATCAGCCGGCACCCCGGGGAAGGGGACGCCGGTGCGGCAACTATCATTTAGGTAACAGGAGTGCATATGAAAACAGAAACAGGATATGTCGCCGGAGTCAACGGCAACCTTATCAACGTAGATTTCGATGGCTCCGTGCGCAAGAATGAGGTGGGTTACATTCTTGTCGATGACAAGCGCCTGAAGGGCGAGGTCATCCGGATCAGGAACGGCGTCGTCAGCATGCAGATCTACGAGATGACGAACGGCATCAAGGTCGGTGATCCGGTGGAATTCACCGGGGAGCTTATGAGCGTGGACCTTGGACCGGGACTTTTGACGCAGGTCTACGACGGCCTGCAGAACCCTCTGCCCAAGCTGGCGGAGGAGTGCGGTTTCTTCCTGGAAAGAGGCGTCTACCTTGACGCGATCCCGGACCGTGACTGGGAGTTCAGCCCGACTGCCAAGGTCGGGGATCCCGTGAAGGCCGGATCTACGGTCGGCACCGTCCCGGAAGGACTGTTTACCCATCACATCATGGTCCCCTTTACCCTGAAGGGGACGGACTGGACCGTGAAAAGGATCCGTGAAAAAGGGGTCTACAATGTGCATGACACGGTCTGCATCATTGAAAACAGCAAGGGCGAGGAGAAGGAACTCTCCATGATCTTC
>CACXDR010000369.1 GCA_902766415.1 uncultured Lachnospiraceae bacterium | reverse complement strand
GCCGGCATTATCCTCCGGAAGTAAGGAAGACAGGCTGAAAATAGCGCGTGATATGAAAAACAGCTTGCTTCCCGGCAGATTTGCGGTATAATAGAAAAGCATTGTTTGGAACCGTAGCTCAGCCGGGATGAGCGTTCGCCTCACACGCGAGAGGTCACGGGTTCGATCCCCGTCGGTTCCACGAGGAGTCTCAGAAATGAGGCTCCTCTTTCATTTTCCGAACCTGTCGGCATGGCCTGAAAAGCAGGACTAAATTGTGTGAAAAAATGATGAAATATACATCCGGGTATTTATTGCACTGAAGACTTGTGCTATAACATATATAACTATAAACCCCGAAGCTATATCGACAACGGAGAATATTTTATGAAGGAGATCAAAGACCCGAGAAAGTCATGGATCAAGTATTATACGATCGTCCTGCTCGTCATGATGATCGTAAACGTTTTCCTCGCGCCCCGTTTCAGGGAGGCGCAGATCAAGGAGGTCAGCTACGGTGTTTTCATGGACCTCACCGAGCAGAAGAAGATCGATAAGGTCCAGATCGAATCGAACCAGATTCTGTTCACGGAGAAGGACAGCCAGGCTGTCTACAAGACCGGGATCATGGACGACCCGAACCTGGTGGAGCGCCTGCATGACGGCGGCGCGGATTTCCGCACGGACATCCAGCGCGTAAGCACGCCGCTTGAGATGTTCCTGTTCAACTGGGTCATCCCTATCCTTATTTTTGTCGCGCTGGGGCAGTTCCTCAGCAAGAAGATGGCGAACCGCATGGGCGGCGGAAGCTCCATGATGTTCGGCATGGGCAAATCGAACGCGAAGATCTACGTCCATTCCACAGAGGGCATCCGGTTCGACGACGTCGCGGGGGAGGACGAGGCGAAGGAGAGCCTGCAGGAGATCGTCCAGTACCTGCATGACCCGAGCAAATATACCGAGATCGGCGCGCAGATGCCGAAGGGCATCCTGCTCGTGGGACCTCCCGGAACCGGTAAGACCATGCTCGCGAAGGCAGTCGCCGGCGAGAGCAACGTCCCGTTCTTCTCGATCTCGGGCTCCGAGTTCGTAGAGATGTTCGTCGGCCTGGGCGCTTCCAAGGTCCGCGACCTGTTCGACCAGGCGAAGGAAAAGGCGCCCTGCATCGTCTTCATCGATGAGATCGACGCGATCGGCCAGAAGAGGAATTCCGGCAATTTCGGCGGGAACGACGAGCGCGAGCAGACCCTGAACCAGCTGCTTACCGAGATGGACGGCTTTGAGGGGAATACCGGCGTCATCATCCTCGCGGCGACGAACCGCCCCGAGTCCCTTGACCCGGCGCTGCTTCGCCCCGGCCGCTTTGACCGCCGTATCCCGGTCGAGCTTCCCGACCTTCTCGGAAGAGAGGCGATCCTTAAGGTCCACGCGAAGAAGGTACGCTTAAGCGACAACGTGAACCTTCACACCATCGCCCGCATGGCGTCCGGCGCGTCCGGCGCAGAGCTCGCGAACATCATCAACGAGGCGGCCCTCCGTGCCGTGCGCGACGGCAGGAAGGTCGCGAACCAGCAGGATCTTGAGGAGAGCGTGGAGACGGTCATTGCCGGCTACCAGAAGAAGAACGCTGTCCTTACGGACAAGGAAAAGTGCACGGTCGCGTACCATGAGATCGGCCATGCGCTGGTCGCGGCGCTTCAGTCGAACTCCGCGCCGGTTCAGAAGATCACGATCATCCCGCGCACGTCCGGCGCGCTCGGTTACACGCTCCAGGTGGAGGAGCAGGACAAGTACCTGCTTTCCAAGGAGGAGATCCTCAACAAGATCTGCACCTACACCGCGGGACGCGCTGCCGAGGAGGTGGAGTTCGGCGTGATCACGACCGGCGCTGCCAACGATATCGAGATGGCGACCAAGCTTGCGCGCGCCATGATCATGCAGTACGGCATGGACGACGATTTCGACATGGTGCAGCTGGCAGTCCGCAACAACCAGTATCTCGACGACGGCACCTCGAACACCTGCTCCGCGAAGACCCTCGAGGATGTGGACCGCCGCGTGGTCGAGGTCGTGCGGACCCAGCACGAGAAGGCAAAGCAGCTGCTCCGCGAAAACATGGACAAGCTGAACGAGCTTTCCCAGTTCCTGTATGAACGCGAGACCATCACCGGCGAGGAGTTCATGAACATCCTGAACGCACCGTCGAAGTACGCCTCCCTCCCGGAATAATCTGAATTTGTACCATGGGGACTGTCCCCATGGTACAAAAAACTGACAAATCAATAAGTAAGCAGAAAATCGAACCATGGGGACAGTCCCCATGGTTCGATTTGTGTAAGCTGATATAATTTTGGTGCAAATACCGGACCTACATGGTGACGCGGCGGAGGTCCTCATAGAAGGACGGGACGGAGATATTCACGCACGCCGGGTCGGAGATGGTGACGGGGCCGTCCGCGAGGAGGGAGAGGATGGAGAAGGTCATGGCGATCCGGTGGTCGCCGTGCGAGTCGATGCGGGCGCCGTGAAGCGGGCAGCCGCCTTCTATGACCATCCCGTCCGGCGTTTCCGTAACGCGCGCGCCCATCCTTGAGAGCCCCTCCGCCATGACGCGGATCCGGTCCGATTCCTTGACCTTCAGCTCCGCGGCGTCGCGGATCACGGTGGTCCCCTCCGCCAGGCAGGCGAGCGCTGCGATCACCGGGAGCTCGTCGATGAGCCGGGGTATCAGGCTCCCGCCGATCTCTGTCCCGCGGAGCGGCGCGTACCGGACGCGCAGGTCCGCCGCCGGCTCAGGCCCGGGACGCTCCGAGAGGATCTCCACGGAGCCGCCCATGGCCCGCACCACGTCGAGGATCCCGGTCCGGGTCGGGTTCATTCCTACGTTCAGGAGCGTAAGCCCGCTGCCCGGGACCATAAGCGCGCCCGCAAGGAAATAAGCGGCTGAGGAAATGTCCCCGGG
>CACXDR010000368.1 GCA_902766415.1 uncultured Lachnospiraceae bacterium | reverse complement strand
TGACGGAGATCGGGCCGGCTGCCTTTGCGAGGAGGAGCTGCCTTACGGAAGTGCGGATCCCGGACACGGTGGAATCGATCGGCCCCGCCGCGTTTGCCTACTGCGAAAACCTGACGGATGTGGAGCTGCCTGACTCGGTGACACTGGTCAGTCTGGAGGCATTCTATATGTGCAGGAACCTGGAAAGGGCAGTGGTCCCGGCTTCCGTGACGACGATCGGGCCGCTGGCGTTTTTCGGGAACATTACCACGGTCATGGTCGTGGAGAAGGATTCCTTCGCGGAGCAGTACGCGAAGGAAAATCATATCAGTTGTACATACATGGACGCTCGTGAGGGGGAACAGAATGGAGAAGTATAAGCTGATCGCGCTGGATATGGACGGGACGCTCCTTATGTCCGACAAACGCATCCACCCGGACACCATCCGGGATATTGCGTACGCGGTGGATAAGGGCGTGAATATTGTATACAGCACCGGGCGGGGACCTGTGGAGCTCAAGCCGGTCGCCGCGGAGCTGCCCATGATCCGCTGGGGCATCTGCGCGAGCGGTTCGCAGGTCTATGATTTCCAGGAAAAGAAGGTCGTGTTCCGGAAGGAGATTCCGGGGGAGCTGGTGCGCGAGGTGATCCGGATCGTCGGCGAGGAGACGGGAATGGTGAATTTCCTGACCGACAGCCAGTCGATCGCCCGGGCGGACCAGATCGCCCGGATGGAGGAGTTCCATATGAAGGCCTATCAGCAGGTCTATGAGGAGGTCGCGACGATCGTCCCCTCCATGATGGAGGAGGCGAAGCGGCACGCGTCCGTCCCGAAGATGAATATCTACTTCCGCTCGCCGGCGGACCGGGAGAAAGCCTTCGCGGATCTCCGGCATCTCCCGCTGACATACATCCTGACGGAGAAGACCTCCCTCGAGATCACGGCGGAGGGCGTCACGAAGGCGCTCGGGCTCGAGAAGCTCGCCGGGCACCTCGGGATCTCCCTTGAGGAGACGGTCGGCATAGGAGACGGGGACAATGACCGCGCGCTCCTGGAGCTCGCCGGCTTCGCCGTGGCCATGCGGAACGCGACGCCCGGGATCCAGCGGATCAGCGATTTCGTGACGGACGACAACGACCACAACGGCGTCGGGAAGGCGATCCGGCGGCTGATCGGGTAAATGGCAGTACTGCCTGCGGAGACATTCGTTCACGGAATGGCTCTGCAGGAGGCGCAGGAACAGAAGAATGTGAAAAAACAGCGGACCGGTCACGATCCGCTGTTTTCTGTTCTTATCTGATACTAGTTCAGTCCGCAGATTCAGGCTGAAGCTTCGGCGGCCCGTTTCCGCGGCCCCTTATAGACCTTCCAGTATACGACGTACGTAACGATCACGGTGAAGATGTCCGCGATGAACTGCGTCCACACGAGGCCGTCCATGCCGAACAGGTGGTCCAGAAGGAGCAGCAGCGGGATGTTGAACACCAGCTGGCGGACCGCCGCGAGCAGGAACGAGACCGAGCCCTTGCCGATCGCCTGGAAAAAGTTCACCATGCTGAAGCACAGGAACATGAGCGGTGTCGCGAAGCAGCGTGCGGACAGGATCTGGGTCCCTATGCGCACGGTCTCCGGCTCCTTGATGAAGGCGAGGATGATGCGGCCGGCAAAGGTGCGGTACAGGACCACGCAGACCAGCGAGACCGCAAGCCCCGCGAAACGCGCGAAGGCAAAGACGCCGTCCAGGCGTTTAAAGTTTTTCGCCGTATAGTTGTAGCCGATCAGCGGGACCATGCCCAGGCAGATGCCCACGCACGTGGCGAGCGGCAGGCGCTCCACCTTGAGGACGATGCCGACGGCGGCAAGCTCAAAGTCCCCGTGGCCGGCCGCGCGCATATTCATGATCATGTTGGCGAAGTCAAAGAGCCACAGCGCCATTGCGGCAGGAATACCGACGGAAAACAGGGAGGCTATGGATTCGCGGTCCGGCCGCCCCACATCACGTTTGAAGGTCAGGACAGCATCGTCCCCCATCTTAAGGATGATGGAGGCAAAGAACAGCATGGAGCAGGTGTTGCTGAGCATGGTCGCCATGGCCGCGCCCTTTACCTGCTGGCCGTCCGGAAGGATCACGAACATGAAGAGCGGATCCAGGAGGATGTTCAGGATCCCGCCCATGGCGAGGCCGAAGCCCGCCTCGCGGGAGCTGCCGACGCTCCGGAGCATGTTCGCCATGGTCATGGAAAGCACGGTCGGCAGGCCGCCGATCACCAGGACCCAGAGCATATAGTCGCGGGCAAAGCCGATGGTGCGGTCGCTCGCTCCGAGGGCCCGGAGGACCTGGTCACGGAAGCAGAAACACAGCGCCGAATAGAAGACCGCCGCGCCGGCGGCCCAGTAAAAGCTGGTGGATGAGACCCTGCGCGCCTCGTCCTCGCGCTTTGCGCCGAGAAGCCGGGAGACCAGAGTCCCGCCGCCTGTGCCGAACAGGTTCGCGATGCCGATGGTGAGGAGATAAAGCGTAAGCACCAGCGAGGATGCCGCGACCTTGTACGGGTCGTTGGTCAGGCCGATGAACCAGGTATCCGCCATGTTGTAGATCAGGGTGATCAGCTGGCTGAAGATCGTCGGGATCGCCAT
>CACXDR010000367.1 GCA_902766415.1 uncultured Lachnospiraceae bacterium | reverse complement strand
CGTGTAACTGAAAACTGAAAAGCTCCCTTCCGGAGGCAAGCCCTGAAGGGCCGCCGCGGAAGGGAGCTTTGATTTGCGCCCGGCATGTCCGCCGGGCAATGACTGGAGAACCATATATGCTCACGCTTACAGCTTTTAAGGCAGTGCCGCTCCTTTTTGAAGGCTTCCAGATCTGGAAGCTCCATACGCCGGGGGATTATGCCGGCTTTTTCGCGATCCTTCTGGCCGGCTGCGCGGTCCTCTACGCCGCCACGCAGTACCTGAAGAAGAACCGCACAAGGGAAAAGGCGCTTGCGCGCACCGCGGCAAAGCTGAAAAGGCTCGGCGGGCCCGGCGCGGAGGTCTACACGGACCGCACGATCTGGTACGGGACGGAAAGCCTTCCCTCGGAGCTCATCATGATCTCGCAGGACCGCGTCTATGTGGGCCGCGTGTTCCACTTCGGGCTGCATGTAACCGGGGGCGCGAACATGCGGGAATGGCTTCTGAAGGGCGGGACGGAGCTCCGGAAGGAGCAGAACCCGATGCCGGCCCTGAGGGAGCAGCGTTCCCTGCTTTTAAAGGTATTCGCAAAAGAAAAGCTGAAAGAGATCCCTGTCGAATTCCTGATCGTCTTCGCGGACAACTACGGGCGCGCCACCTTCCGCGTCGACGGGGTCCAGAACGCGGTGGATTACCGGGACCTCGGGTCCTGGTGGAAGAAGCGGCCGCAGAGGTTCAGCGGCAGGATCGACATGGCGGAAGTAAAAAAGGTCCTTGACAGGACACTTTATTAAAACAGGAGGGCGGACGATGATCAACGAAAGCAGACTTCTGGAACAGTTTCTGGAATTCATAAGGATCGACAGTGAAACGGGAAATGAGCGGGCCATGGGAGAACGCCTTGTAAAGGAATGCGAGGCGCTCGGGCTCGAGGTACATACAGATGAAGCAGGAAAGACTTACGGCTCGAACGGGTTCAACGTGTTCGCGAGGCTGGAAGGGACCATGGAGGGGGAGCCGTACCTCCTGTCCGCGCATATGGATACCGTGAAGCCCGGCATCGGGGTGAAGCCGGTCATCGAGGACGGCGTGATCAGAAGCTCCGGGGACACGATCCTCGGCGGCGACGACAAGTCCGGGATCTGCGGGATCCTGGAGGCAGTGCGGGTCGTCCTCGAAAGGGGCCTTCCGCACAGGGGCGCGGAGCTCGTGTTCTCGATCGGCGAGGAGGGCGGCATGCGGGGCGCGAAGGCCTTCGACGTTTCGCAGCTGAAAAGCAGGAAGGGCTATGTCTTTGATTCGAGCGGCGACGTCGGGAAGGTCATCTTAAGCGCGCCGGGCCAGGTCAAGGTGAAGGCGGAGATCCATGGAAAGCGGGCGCACGCCGGCCTCGCGCCGGAGGAGGGCATAAGCGCCATCCAGGCGGCGGCGAAGGGTATCGCGAGGATGAACCTCGGAAGGATCGACGCGGAGACCACCTGCAACATCGGCGTGCTGAGATCCGAGTTCGCGACCAACATCGTCCCCGACCTCTGTGAGTTCTTCGCGGAGGTCAGGAGCCGGAATTTCGACAAGCTGAACGCCCAGGCGGAGCACATGAAGGCCTGCCTTGAGGCGGGCTGCGCGGAGACGGGGGCATCGCTTGACTGCGAGCTTTACACGAACTACGTTTCCTACAGCATCGACCCGGAGGGAGATATCGTGAAGCCGCTCCTTGACGCGTTCGGGCGGCTCGGGGTCGCGCCGAACCTGGCCGCGGGCGGCGGCGGGAGCGACGCGAACATCTATAACCGGAAGGGGATCCCGTGCGTGGTGCTCGGCACCGGCATGACGAAGGTGCATACGAAGGAGGAGACTCTGAAGATCAGGAACCTGAACCTGACCGCGGAGCTCTGCCTGGATCTGCTGACGCACTGAGCGAGTGGCGGAGCCCGGCGGGAGGGCCTGCATCGTCCGCATTCTGAAAGGAGCTTTTACCATGACATTTGACCGTATCGACATGGACCGGTTCGCGGAGGAGCTTACGGCCCTCCGGAGGGACTTTCATAAATACGCGGAGTCCGGCTGGACGGAGTTCCGGACGACGGCGCGGATCATTGCGGAGCTTGAAAAGCTGGGCCTCCCGGTGAAGTACGGCCCGTCCATCCACGTCGCGGAGAAGCGGTACGGGCTGCCGAAGCCCGAGGTCCTCAGGCGCTGCTATGAGCGCGCGCTGTCCGAGACGGACCGCCCCGACCTTGTGAAGGCTATGGAGGGCGGCTTTACCGGCTGCATCACGGAGATCGCGGGAGCGCTGCCGGGACCGACGGTCGGGATCCGCGTGGATATCGACTGCAACGACGTCGGGGAGGCAGACAGCGGTGACCATATTCCCGCGCGGGAGGGCTTCCGCTCGGTGCATGAGAACTGCATGCACGCCTGCGGCCATGACGCGCACGCTGCGATCG
>CACXDR010000366.1 GCA_902766415.1 uncultured Lachnospiraceae bacterium | reverse complement strand
GATTCTCACGTTGACGATGCAGGAAGAAGAAAAACTGCTGGGAGATATGGGGCTTTTTGAAAAAGCCGGGTTTGAGATCGAGCATTACGGAGGGCGGGAATACTGTATCCGCGCTGTCCCTTCCCAGCTTTACGGGTTCGGGGAGGAAGAAATGTTCCGGCAGCTTCTTGACCTTCCGCAGATCCGCAAAGACGAAGACGGATTTTCCGTGTTTGCGCAGAGGCTGGCCTCCATGGCCTGCAAAGCCGCCGTGAAAGGAGGAAACCTCCTGTCGGAGCAGGAAGCGGACGCGATGATCGATGAACTGCTGGGCCTGGAGGAGCCTTATCATTGTCCCCATGGCAGGCCCACGATCATCGAGATGACCAGGGCGGACATGGAGAAAAAATTTCACAGGACGGTCTGAACCATAAACGGAGGGAAAGCCTTGAGAGAAACACTGGTAAGAAAAGGAGGGGAGAAGCCTCCTCTGATCGTGCTGTCCGGACCGACAGCGGCGGGGAAGACCACGCTTTCCCTTTCTCTGGCAAAGGCAGTTGGGGCAGAGATTATCAGCGCGGATTCCATGCAGGTATATCGCGGCATGGACATCGGATCCGCAAAAATCCGGCCCGAAGAGATGGCGGGGATTCCCCATCACCTGGTTGATGTGCTGGATCCAAAAGAAGACTTTAATGTTGTCCGCTTTGCCGCGATGGCAAGGCAGGCGATGGCGCAGATCACGGGCCGCGGGAAGATTCCCCTGATCGTAGGCGGAACAGGGTTCTATATTCAGGCATTAACGAAAAATATCGATTTTGCCGCGGAAGAGGAGGGGGATGTGCGCGGCATGCTGGAAGCGTTTGCAAAGGAAAACGGGGCGCATGCACTCCATGAGAGGCTCCGGGAAGTGGATCCGGAGAGCGCAGAGCAGATCCACGAAAACAATGTCAAGAGAGTGATACGGGCGCTGGAGTTTTACCGGCTGAACCATTACCCGATCTCCGCCCATAATGCGGCGGAGCGGGCGAAGGAAAGCCCGTACAACCTGGCTTATTTCGTGCTGACGCTTCCGAGGCAGGAGCTTTATGAAAGGATCGACCGGAGGGTGGACCGGATGCTGGAGCAGGGACTGGTGCGCGAGGTGGAAGCGCTCCGGCAGGCAGGCTGCCGTCGGGGGATGATTTCCATGCAGGGGCTCGGTTATAAAGAGATCCTTTCCTTCCTGGAGGGGGAATATCCTCTGGAGGAAGCGGTCCGGCTCATCAAACGCGATACCCGCCACTTTGCCAAGCGCCAGCTTACTTGGTTCCGCAGAGAAGAAGACGTGGTCTGGCTGGACAAAGCGGATTTTGATTATGATGAGGGGAAAATTCTCTCCGCGATCCTGAAGGAACTGTCCCGAAGAGGGATCGTCCGGGATCCTGACACAGAGAAAGTCATCGGGGATTTGACAAGCGAGGATAAAACGTGAATGATCAGTTACAGAAAATCTATCAGGAACTAGGAGTCAGCGAGCCGGTTTATAGGCTGGGGAAGGAGGTGGAGACCTCCCTCAGAACCAGATTTGCGAGGTTTGACAGGATCGCGGAGGAAAACCAGATGAAGGTTTTGCTGGCGATGCAGAAAAACCATGTCAGCGCGGAATGCTTTGGCAGCTCCTCCGGATATGGCTATGATGATTTCGGAAGGGATACCCTGGAAAAGGTGTACGCGGACGTATTCCACACGGAGGACTGCCTGGTGCGTTCCCAGATCGCCTGCGGGACCCACGCGCTCGCGATCGCCCTTTTCGGAAACCTCCGTCCGGGGGATGAGCTGCTCTGCCCGGCGGGAAAGCCTTACGATACCCTGGAGGAGGTGATCGGCATCCGGCCATCCCGCGGCTCCCTTTCGGAATACGGCGTGACTTACCGCCAGGTGGATCTGCTTCCGGACGGCAGCTTTGATTTTGACGCGATCCGGGAAGCCATCACTTCAAGAACCCGTCTGGCGGCGATCCAGCGGTCGAAGGGGTATCAGGTCCGACCTTCCTTTTCCGTGGCGCAGATCGGGGAGCTGATCCGCTTTGTGAAGGAAATCAGACCGGACGTGGTCTGCATGGTGGACAACTGTTACGGTGAATTTGTGGATACCGTGGAACCTTCGGACGTAGGGGCGGACATGACGGTCGGTTCCCTGATCAAAAATCCGGGCGGCGGCCTTGCTCCGATCGGAGGTTATATTGCCGGCACCAGGGCCTGTGTGGAGAACGCCGCGGCCCGGATGACCTGTCCCGGACTGGGACGGGAGGTCGGTGCCTCTCTGGGGGTCAACCGGTCGTTTTACCAGGGTCTGTTTCTTGCCCCGATGGTGACGAAGGGCGCGTTAAAGGGCGCGGTTTTCGCTGCGAATATCTATGAACGGCTTGGCTTTCCGGTTGTGCCGGACGGGAAGGAAGACCGGCAGGACGTGATCCAGTCGATCCTGCTGGGAAGTGAAGAAAAGCTGGTGGCCTTTTGCAAGGGAATCCAGGCCGCTGCGCCGGTGGACAGCTTCGTGGATCCTGAACCGTGGGATATGCCGGGATATGACAGCAAGGTCATCATGGCCGCAGGGGCGTTTGTCCAGGGATCCTCGATCGAGCTTTCGGCAGACGGTCCCTGCCGGGAGCCTTACGCGGTCTATTTCCAGGGCGGGCTGACATACGAGCATGCCAAATTCGGGATCCTTCTGTCCGTGCAGAAGCTTTTGGACAGACATATGGTCCGGCTATGAAAAACAGAGTGGTAATCATCGGCGGGGGCGCCAGCGGGCTGGCAGCGGGGATCGAGGCGGCGCGGGCCGGCGCTCTGGTGACGATTCTCGAGAGAAACGACCGGCCGGGGAGGAAATTAAATGCCACCGGGAACGGGAGGTGCAATCTTTCCCGCCGCCGTTTGGACACAGGCGCGTACCGGGGAGCGGACCCTGCCTTTGTCCTTCCGGCGCTTGCACTATACCCGGTAAACGAAACGGTGCG
>CACXDR010000365.1 GCA_902766415.1 uncultured Lachnospiraceae bacterium | reverse complement strand
GCAGCTCATCCTGCCGCATATTGAGAATCACCGGAGGATCCTCGAGGCCGCCTTTACCTTTGACCGGGACCTCGTGACGGAGGCGTTCCTGAACGACCCGAACACCGCGGCAAAGTGCAGGGACGTAAAGGAACTCCGGAAGCTTGTTGACGATATGATCGCCGGGACGGCAGCGTACCTGCCCTCCGGCTGGAAAGAAAACTGAGGGGAGCAGAAAGTAATGGGAATCAGGGAAGATGTCCACAAAATGAAGCTTACGGCGCCGTACCTCGCCGCGGTGAGCGGGGAGGGCAGGAACGCCGCGCTCGCTGCGGTCAGGGAGGCGCTTGCCGCGAATAAGGAGGAGATCTTCGCGGCGAACCGCCTGGACGTGGAGCGAGCGAAGGAGAACGGGATCTCCGACGCGGTCATAAAGCGCCTGAAATTCGATGAAGGGAAGCTTAAGTCCGTGATGGAAGGGATCACGCAGCTCATTGCCCTCCCGGACCCGGTCGGGAAGGTAGAGATCGACCGCGAGCTCGACACGGGGCTCCGGCTCGTGCGGAAAAGCTGCCCGATCGGCGTGATCGGCGTGATCTTCGAGGCGCGTCCGGACGCGCTCGTGCAGATCTCGACCCTGTGCCTGAAAAGCGGGAACTGCGCGGTGCTGAAGGGCGGGAAGGAGACCGCGGAGACGAACCGGAAGCTGTTCCGCGTGATCTATGAAAGCGCGGTGAAGGCGGGACTCCCGGAGGGGTGCCTCCTGCAGGCGACCGCGCACAGCGAGATCAGCGAGCTTCTTTCCTGCGAGGGCGATGTGGACCTCCTGATCCCGCGCGGCTCGAACGCGTTTGTCCGCTACATCATGGACAACACGAAGATCCCGGTCATGGGGCACGCGGACGGGATCTGCCACACCTACGTCGACAAGGCCTGCGACCAGGAGAAGGCCATCCCCATCCTGATCGACGCGAAGACGCAGTATACCGCGGCCTGCAACGCGACGGAGACGGTCCTCGTGGACCGCGCGATCGCGGAGGAGTTCCTGCCGAAGGCGGCGGAGGCGCTGCGGAAGGCGGGCGTCAGGCTCCGCGGGACGGCGGAGGCGGGAGAGATCCTCAGGCGCGCGGAGAAGGACAGTGAAAAGACGGCGCAGGATACGTACGAGGTGATGGGGCCGGACGACTTCCGCCTTGAGTATCTTGACATGATCCTGTCCGTGAAGCGGGTGGACGGGGTAAAGGAGGCAGCCGACCACATCAACCGCTTCGGCTCCCACCATACTGACGCGATCCTGACGGAGGATCCGGAGGCGGCGGAGTATTTCATGCAGATGGTCGATTCCGCGGGCGTCTACCAGAACTGCTCGACAAGGTTCGCGGACGGCTTCCGCTACGGCTTCGGCGCCGAGGTCGGGATCAGCACGTCCAAGATCCATGCCAGGGGACCGGTCGGGCTCGAGGGCCTTATGACCTACAAATACAGCCTGTACGGCTCCGGCCAGATCGTGAAGGACTACGCGGACGGGACGAAGGAGTTCCATTTCCGGGACCTGAAGGGCTGAGATACAGAAAACTACGAAATTCTACAGAATAATACTATAAAGATTTTCTGAAACATTCTGTAACTTTTTGAAAACCCCCGAATAGGATATGTGCAGTTAAAGCATAGTGCTTTAATGCCCGCCGGACGGCGGGCAGGCGGACTATTTAATAATTTGGGGGTAAAAAAATGGTTATTGATCTTAACATGTATCAGGCAGCAGCCGTAGCGGCTGTTATGCTGGTCATCGGCCAGTTCCTGGTCGACAGAGTCGAGTTCCTCAGAAAGTACTGCATCCCGGCACCGGTCGTCGGCGGCCTGATCTTCGCGCTTGTGCACTGCGCACTGAAGGGCGCCGGCATCCTCGAGTTCAACCTTGACACCACGATCCAGGGCATCTGCATGACCGTCTTCTTCTGCTCCGTCGGATATACGGCAGCCTTCAGCATGCTGAAGAAGGGCGGCATCGGCGTTATCAAGTTCCTGGCCCTCGCGATCGTCATCGTCATCATCCAGGACGCTGTCGGCGGCACACTTGCCGGCATGTTCGGCCTTGACGCAAGACTTGGCCTTGCAATGGGTTCCATCCCGCTGGTCGGCGGCCACGGCACCGCAGGTTCCTTCGGACCGTTCCTTGAGGAAATGGGCGTTGCGAACGCTTCCACCGTCGGTGTTGCTGCAGCTACCTACGGCCTGATCTCCGGCTGCATGATCGGCGGACCGATCGCGGCTTCCAAGATCAAGAAGTACAACCTTAAGAGCCACGGCTACGCAAAGAAGGAAGACGCTGTCGCTTCCGTCGAGGTCGATAAGGATACCGACACCGGCGCGATCGATTCCTCCAAGATGCTGAGCGCGGCAGTTTACCTGCTCATCGCAGTCGGTATCGGAACCGTTGTTACCCAGATCCTTTCCAACCTCGTTACCCTTCCGGGCTACATCGGCGCAATGCTGGTCGGTGCTGTTATCAGGAACGTGAACGATGCTACCGGCAAGGATATGCCGATGAACGAAATGACCACGATCGGCAATGTCTGCCTGTCCATCTTCCTTGGCCTCGCAATGATCAACCTGAAGCTCTGGCAGCTGGTCTCCCTTGCGATCCCGATGATCGTCATCCTGCTCCTGCAGACCGTCATCATGTTCTTCTACGCTTCCTACGTTGTCTTCACCGTCATGGGCAAGGACTACGACGCAGCTACCATGGCATCCGGCTTCTGCGGCTTCGGTATGGGCGCAACCCCGAACGCGATGGCAAACATGCAGGCAGTTACGAAGGAGCACGGCCCGGCACCGGTCGCATTCATGATCGTCCCGCTCGTCGGATCCCTCTTCATCGACTTCTTCAACGCAACGATCATTACCTTCTTCGCAAACATCTTATAAAGCAGCAAACCGAAAACAGACAGAAAACAGGGCGGACAAGTTCACTTGTCCGCCCGTTTTTCTGTCTGTTTTCGGTTTGGCCAAGGCGCGGAGCGCCTCGGCCAAACCGGAGTCCGGGACGCAAAGCGTTCCGGACCGGATTGCTGCTTTATTATTCTAAAACGCTCTTTGCCTTGATTCCATGGATCCGGGCGAAGAGCGCTTCGTCGCCGCAGACGATGATCCGCAGCCGCGCGCGG
>CACXDR010000364.1 GCA_902766415.1 uncultured Lachnospiraceae bacterium | reverse complement strand
GGCGCGTCGACCTCCGCGGTCGTCATCGCGAACACGGTGTCGCCGTCGCGGGTCGTATGGACCGGGCGGATGGCGCGCGCGTAGCCGTTGTGCGAGAGGCCGCAGACCTTGTGGAGCTGCCCCTTCGTAAGGCGCGCGTTCGTGACGATCAGGCCAACGGTCGTGTTGGCGCCGGTGTCATCATCCGTTCCCATACCTGCCAACTCGGCATTTCCCGTATTCTCTGCCGTGCGGCCTGCGTCTGCCGTTTCCCCGGACGCCGCCCCTGCGGCGGCTCCATTTGCGGCAGCCCCATCCGCGGCTGCAAGATCCCGGAACATGAGCTCCTCGGTGCTGAAGATCCTGGAATCATCGTCCGCGCGCGGTCCGGTGAGCTGCTCGCCGGTCTCCGCGTCGTAGATATCCCCGAACGCGTTCACGTTGACGATCGCGGCGACCTTCAGGGAACCGATCTGAAGCCCGTACGTCCCGATGCCGGACTTAAAGGCGTGCTCCGGGCCGCGGTACTTGCTGACCGAAGCGCCGGTCCCGCCGCCGACGCAGCCCTCCTCGACCGGACCGCCCTTTGCGTTCGCGGCTGCCTCGTAGCCTAATTCGGTGTCCGGAAAATACAGGCCGTTCGAAAGCGGGAAGTCGAAGATGCTGGCCCCGGTGACCACCGGGATGCGCCATTTCCGGACCAGCTTGCCGATGCCGCGTTCCGTGAGCCAGTTCATCACGCCTGTCAGGCTGTTCAGCCCGTAGGCGCTGCCGCCGGTCAGGACGACGCCGAAGATCGTCTGGTTCGCCATCTCCGGGCGCAGCGGGTCCGTATCCCTGGTGGCAGGACTCCCGCCGCGGACCTCGCAGCTTGTGAGGAGGCCCTGCTCAGCGATGACAGCCGTCACGCCGGTGCCCTGGTCCTTTCTTGTCGCGTGCCCCACGCGGATGCCGCCGATGTCGGTGATGCAGATCTCTTTCATTTCCATAACCCGGTCCATATCCTTCCCTCCGGCGCATGCCGGCGGCCTGCTTTATTCATTGTTCCTGAACACTTCCGCCGTCTGCAGAAGCGCCGCATACGGCTGCCGCCGGAATGCAGGACAGCCTGCGGGCTTACACCCACAGGCCGTCGAGTGTGTTCGATAAGAAGCATTTTACCTGCCTGTTCCCGTGCGTCCTGAGTTCCGGCGTGCGCGTACGGCACTTGTCGGTGGCGTAGCGGCAGCGGGAGGCGAAGGCACAGCCCGGCGGCGGATCGATGGCGCTTGGAATATCGCCCTCAAGGATCTCGCGCTTCCTGAGCCTTCCGTCGACGTCCGGGATGGAGGAAAGCAGCGCCCGCGTGTAGGGGTGCAGCGGATTCCTGTAGACGTCCTCGACATCGCCTACCTCGACCAGGCGCCCCATGTACATGACGCCGATGCGGTCGCTGATATAGTGGACCACGTTCAGGTCGTGGGAGATGAAGAGCCAGGTGAGCCCGTGGGTCTTCTGGAGCTCCTTCATGAGGTTCAGAATCTGTGCCTGGACGGAAACGTCCAGTGCCGAGACCGGCTCGTCCGCGACGACGAAGTCCGGGTCCATGATCATGGCGATCGCGATACTGATGCGCTGGCGCTGGCCGCCGGAAAGCTCGTTCGGGTAGCGGTCCAGATGAGCCTCATCCATGCCGACCTCATGCAGCATGCGCAGGACCAGTTCCCGTCGTTCCGCGGCGTTCTTCCCGATCCCGTGGATCACGAGCGGCTCCTCGAGGAGCCAGCCGAGCTTCTTCTTCGGGTTCAGGGAGGAGTACGGATCCTGGAAGATGATCTGGTACTTTTCGCGGAATTCCTTCATGTCGCCCTTGCCGGGGCCCTCAGGGTAATCATGGTAGGAGATGGTGCCCTTCGTGGGGCGCCTCAGGCGCACGATCATGTGGCCGAGCGTCGACTTCCCGCAGCCCGACTCGCCGACGATCCCGAAGGTCTCGCCCTTCCTGAGAGCCAGGGACACGCCGTCCACCGCGTGGAGATAGCGCGGCTTCTCAAACAGGTTTTCGCTTTTGATCTTATAGTATTTGCAGAGGCCGTCGACCTTTACGATATAGTCGTCGTCCTTTCTTTTCCCGTCCGCGCTCATGGGTCATGCCTCCGTTTCCGCGGCTTTCGCCTGCTGTTCCGCCTGCTTCCGGAATCTCGCGTCCGTCTTGAAGCAGCGGACAAAGTGCGTCCCGACGCTGGTGAGGTCCGGCACGCCGTTCCGGCAGCACTGCGAGGCGCACTCGCAGCGGTCCAGGAAGCAGCATTTCGTCTGGCTCCTTTTATACAGGGGCGGGACGGTGCCGGGGATCGTGTGGAGCTTCTGGCCCTTTTTCGCCGCGGTAGGTATGGAGGCGATGAGGCCCTTCGTGTAGGGGTGCTGGGGCTCGCTGAAGATGATGTCGACGTTCCCGGACTCCACGACGTGGCCCGCGTACATGACGATCACGTTTTCGCAGATCTCGCGGATGATGCCGAGGTCGTGGGAGATCAGGATGACGGAGGTCCCCTCCTCCGAATTCAGCTTCTTCAGGAGGTTCAGGATCTGGGCCTGGATCGTGACGTCGAGCGCCGTGGTGGGCTCATCCGCGATGATGACCTCCGGCTTGTTGATCAGCGCCATGGCGATGACGATGCGCTGCCGCATGCCGCCCGAGAGCTGGTGCGGGTACTCGCGGTACAGCTGCTCCACGCGGGGCAGGCCGCACTTCCGCATGATCTCGTACGTCATCTCCCGCGCCTCCTCCTTCGGGGCGTGCGGGTGATGGATCTCATAGGCCTCGCTGATCTGCCGGCCCACGGTGATGAGCGGGTTCAGCGCGGTCATGGGCTCCTGGAAGATCATGGAGATCTGGTCCCCGCGGAGCTCCGCGAGGTTCGCGGGGGAGAAGTCCGTATAGTGCTTTCCGTCCACGAACATTTCCCCCTTCGTGACGCGCGCGTTCTTTGGAAGAAGGCCCATGAGCGCCAGGGAGGAAATGCTTTTTCCGCAGCCGGACTCGCCGACGATCCCGAGGATCTCGTTATGGTCGATCTTATAGGAAAGGCCGGTGACGGCAGGATAGTCGCCTCCGCTTTTCCGGAAGCAGACCTCCAGGTCTTTTACTTCAAACATTGGTATACTCCGTTCCTTGTCTTCCGGGGACTGCAGCCCGCCCGGAGGCCTGTCTTATTCGCTGCCCGCGTCCAGAATGTCGCGCAGCCCGTCGCCGATAAAATTGAAGCCGAGGACCATGATCGTGATCATGATGCCGGGATAGATCAGCTGCTCAGGCTGGAGGTAGATATACTGCTGGGCATCCTTCAGCATCATCCCCCAGGACGGCGTGGGCGGCTGGACGCCCAGCCCCAGGTAGCTTAAGCCCGTCTCTGAGAGGATCGCCGTCGCGAAGCTTAAGGAAGCCGTGATGACAAGCTGCGACAGGATATTCGGAAGGATGTGGATGTACATGATGCGTAAGGGGCTTGCGCCGCGCGCCTTCGCGGCGTTCACGAAGTCGGCGTCGCGGTACTGGAGGAAGCCGCTTCGAACCATACGCGCGAAGCGCGGCACGGACATGATCCCGAGGGCGATGATGGTGTTCTCAAGTCCCGTGCCGAAGATCGAGATGATCATGAGGGCTATAAGGACGCCGGGAAAGGCCATCTGGGCGTCGATCACGCGCATGATGATCTCGTCCGTGATGCCGCCGAAATAGCCCGCGACGGAGCCGAGCGCCGTGCCGATGAGCCCGCCGATCAGGACGGTGAAGGTCCCGACCAGGAAGGCAGACTGCGCGCCGGTGATGAGGCGGCTGAAGATGTCGCGCCCGAAGTTGTCCGTCCCGAGGAGGTGCTCCGCGCCGGCAGGCTGGAACGCCGCCCCGCGGATCATTTTGATCGGGTCGTAGGGCGTCCAGACGAGGCTTACGCACATCACGGTAAAGAGGAACAGGATCATGACGCAGCCTGCGGTGAAGCTCCTGTTCCTCAGATATTTTTGTGCCGTTTTTATAAACCGGTTTTTCATGATGTCACCGCCTTACTTTACCCGGATCCTCGGGTCGATCACGCTGTACAGGATATCCACCGCGGTGTTGATGACGACCACCAGCGCCGCGATGTACATGACTGTCGACTGGAGCAGCGGGAAATCGCGGCTCGTGATGGAGGCAGTGATGATGGAGCCGAGCCCCGGGATGGAGAACACCGTCTCGATGATGATGCTGCCCGCGAGGATGTCCGTGACCAGCATGGCCATGATGGTGAGGACCGGGATCAGCGCGTTCCGGAGGACGTGGCGGTACACGAGCAGCCGCTCGGAAAGTCCCTTGCTCCGCGCCGTCCTGACGTAATCCATGTTCATCTGGTCAAGCAGCGTGTTCCTTAAGTAGCGGATGATGGTCGCCGTCGTCCCGAACGACAGCGCGCAGGCCGGCATGATGAGGCTTTCAAGACACTCACCCGGACTCTGTTCCCAGCGGACGTAGCCGCCGGCAGGAAGGATATCCAGGTGCACCGCGAAGAGGAGCACCAGGAGGATGCCGAACCAGAAGCCGGGGATCGCGAGGCCGAGCTGCGTGAGGCCTGAGATCAGCTCGCCGTACCATTTCGAGGCGCTCCGCGCGAGGCGGATGCCCAGCGGGATGCCGATGCATACCGTGATCGCGATGGTGAGGAGCGCGAGGATGACGGTCGGCTGGATGCGCTGCACGAGGATGCTCCGCACCGGCCGGGAGTACTTGTAGGAGGTCCCCATGTCGCCGTGCAGGAGTCCCGCGACCCACTGGAGATAGCGGACCGGCAGCGGGGCGTTCAGCCCGAGCTGTTCCCGGAGGACGTCCGCCTGCGCGGGGTCCGCGTCGACGCCGAGCATGACAAGCACCGGATCGCCCGGCAGGATCTGGAAGACCCCGAAGGTGATCAGCGATACGAGGATCAGCGTGACCGCCAGTATAAGCAGTTTTCTCAGGTAGTATTTCATAAGCTCCCTCTTTCCGGGGAAGGACCCGTGGTGTTCGCATTGCGCAGAACGGATGGGCAGTGATCTGTCTGCCCATCCGATCCTATCCCGTGCCGGGGATATTTTTCATGAGATCAGGCGCTCACGCCGTGATCATTCGGTCCAGTAAAGAGCTGCCATGTCGATGAAGTACGCCGGGAAATTCCGGATGCCTCCGAGCTTCGGGTTCGCGAACTTCAGGTTGGAGGTGTCCATGGTGTAGACGCAGACGGCATCGTCCACAAGGAGCTGCTGGCACTTCTTGTAGATCTCCACGCGCTTTGCCTGGTCGGTCTCGGCCTTGCCTTCCGCGATCAGGGCGTCGTATTCCGGATTGTTGTAGTTGTACATGTTCCTCTTATAGGAGGACTCGTAGCGGTTCAGGACCTTGTCCGGGTCCACCTTGCCGCCCATGCCGACGACCGTCGCCTGGAACTTTCTGTCGGTGTAGATGTCCTGCAGCCAGGTGGCCCACTCGATCTGCTTGACCTCGGCGTCAATGCCGACCTCGGCCAGCATATCCTTCATCTCGAGCGCGGTGTCCACATGGCGCTTGTAGTTCGACGGGACCTGGATGGTGAAGGAGAGGCCGTTCTCGTAGCCGGCTTCCTTCAGAAGCTCCTTTGCCTTTTCCGGGTCGTAGGTGTAGGTGTTCTCAAGATCCTCGGTATAGTAGGCGGCCATGACCGGGCTCATGTGGGAGTAGAGCGGGGTGCTCTGCCCGAAGAGGATGTCGTCGATGATGGCCTGCTTGTCGATCGCGTAGTTCACCGCCTTGCGGACGCGCACGTCGTCAAAGGGCTTTTCCTTCTCGTTGAACGCGAGGATCTGGACGGTGTTGGACGGCGCCGCGATGACCTGGAGGCCGCGCTTTTCGACCATGGCCGCGTTCGCCGGCTCCATGTACTGGGTGAGGTCGATGTCGCCCGCGAGCAGCTGGTTCAGCTTGACGGCCGGGTCGGACATGTTGACCTTGACGATGATCTTGTCGAGGTGCGGGACGCGGTCCGGGTTGGTGCTGTAGTAGGGGTTCTTTTCAAGCGTCACCTCGGAGCCGGTCACGTAGTTGGTGATCATGTAGGGACCGGAGCCGACGGGGGTGATGTTCAGGTCGATGCTGTCGTCCTTCGGGGCCACGCCGTAGTTCAGGAGCGAAAGGAAGGAGGCGTCCGGCTCGGTCAGGCTGATCGTGAGGGTGTGGTCATCCACCGCTTCGATCTTGTCCACCAGCTCGAAGCCTGCCTTCTTCTCGGCATAGGTCTGGTAGGTGTACACGACGTCGTCCACGGTTACGGGGTTCCCGTTCGAGAAGGTCGCGTTCTCGCGGAGGTGGAAGGTGTAGGTCTTGTGGTCGTCGGAGACCTCATAGGACTCCGCGAGGTCCGGGGCCATGGTGCCGTCGTCCGTGAGGACGAAGAGGCCGTCATAGACGTTGAAGAGGATGCTTTCGGTATCAGCCGCGACCGCGATGAACGGGTCAAAGCTGTCCGGCTCGGTCGAGATCTCGAGGACCGCGGTTCCGCCTTCCTTGATGGCGCCTGCCGGGGCTGCCTGGGTCTCCGCCGCCGTGGCTCCGGCTGCTGCCTGGGCTCCCGCCGCGGTGGTCTCAGCCGCTGCTGCCGCTGTGGTCTCCTGCGCTTTCTTTCCGCAGCCTGTCAGGGCCGCGGCGCCGGCAAGTCCAAGGGCAAGGGTGAGCGCGATGCCGCGCTTTGTAACACTGTACGCATACTTTTTCATCTTTTTTCCTCCTTAAGGTCATTCGGGTCACCTGAATGCCGCGCGACGGACTGCCGCAAATAAAACTGTCCGAAGCACTGCAAGCGGATCGCGGTGCTTCGGACAGACATGATTCTCCCGGAGAATAAATGATTCATTTTAATGCATGCGCGGAGGAGGCTTTTTCTGAGGCTTCCTGGTGACGTGCCCGTAAAACGATTTCGGGCGGAAGTCGTGGATCGTGATCCTGCTCTCTGGGATGCAGGTCTCTTTCCGGTGCCGTGATGCGTTCAGTTTTTGTGCGGCGCAAGCCGTTTT
>CACXDR010000363.1 GCA_902766415.1 uncultured Lachnospiraceae bacterium | reverse complement strand
TGCCGCCTCCTGCGTGAGTCCCGGAGTGCCGGAGACCATCTCGCAGAACATCATCGCGAGCCCGTACACGTCCGTGTAGGTCCCCTCCGCGCGGTAGTCAAGCCCGTCCGGATCCCCGCAGTAATGGCACGGCTCCGCAAAGCCTGTCAGGACCAGGGCCTTCGTCATGGGCATCACGAAAAAGCTGTCCATACTGACGTTTCCGTGCAGGAGCCCGATCCTGTGCACCTTTTTCACGGCATTGCCCGCCATGTAAAGGAACTTCAGGGCCTCGTCCGCGTCGAGCGCGCCCTGCTCCTCCACGTATTCGCCGAGGCGCTGCGCGTCGCTGTACTGCATCGTGGCGAACGCCGTCCCGTTGTCACGGAACACGCTGTAAAAGCACTCGATGTCCGGCTCCTTGTAAAGCAGGATCATCTTCCGCCGGCCCTGGTAGAAGCGGTTCACGCCCTCCTTGAAGACGGCCTCCTGGCCGAGCAGCGGCACCGCGGCAAGGTCCGGGGTGCGCCGGGCGATCAGCTTCGGGAAGAACTCCTGGATCAGGACCTTCCTGGAAAACAGGGCGTCCCAGCCGATGTAGGTGATGTCCGTGTCCCCCTCGCTCCTTACGGTCCCGAGGATATATCTTCCCTGGAGGATCCGGCCCGGCCGGAGGATCCCCTCCTCTTTCCAGTCCCCTGTCTCCTGGTACCCGCAGGACGGGCACCGGTCAAGACGGTCCTGGAATTCTTCCATACAATTTAGACAACGTTTCATGTGTACTCCGCAGTCAGTTTTTTACTGTTCCCATTCCGCTGTGACTCCGAGGATCCCGACACAGCTTTCCACCCCTGAGAACTCCGTATTGATATCTTCATATGCCTGGAGCGCTCCCTTGTGGACGGGAAGGCCCATGCCGTTCTGGATACTGATCGTCTGCTGGTCCTTGTCGGAAAGCATGAAATAAAGAAGGCGCATGCCGGCCCTCTGCTCCTCCGGCGAGGCGGCAGCGGAAACGCTCCAGACGTTCGTCAGCATGAGCTTCGCCTCGGGAGCCTTGACTAAGACCGGGGTATAAAGCCCTGCCATATCCTTCTGGATCTTCACATACTCCGAGCTGTCGGACAGATAGCAGCCAACCTTTCCGTCAAGCATGATGGCGGACTGCTCCTCGTAGGGAAGCGCTTCCTGTTCCTCTGTCAGCGTGTTTTTCAGGAAATCTCCGTAGCCCTTCTCCGCTGTGATCCACGGGAAGCTGCCGCTCCACATATCCGCGAGGTCCTCCGAGACCGCGTACCCTGATCCGGACTCCGTGACCAGCTTAAGCTCATCCGCGGAGCCGATCTCTGCGGGGATGGGATCGACGAGCACGGGGTTCGCGTAGACGACCGGCACGCTGAACGTGAGCGGCATGTGTTTATGCTGCGGGAACAGCGTATCGTACCCGTCAAGGATCCAGTACTGGCTCATATCCATGAGCCCGATCGTATCGTCAAGCGGCGCGAGGCTGCCGTTGTATTCAGCGGGAAGGTACGTGCTGTCGAACACTGTCGGCACAGAGCCCTTGTCGATCGCGCTCTGAAGCGCTTCCGCGTACACCGTCTCCGGCATCGCGATCGCGGTGACGCTGACGGCAGCGTTCGATTCGACGGCCTTAAAGGTCTCGAAGACCTCCTCGAAGCCTGCGTCCGCCTCGTCCGGCGCCGTATCCCAGGTACCGTCCGTCCACGTCCTGACCTCCTCCCCGGAATACGGGTACCAGACCAGGATCGCGGCAGGCGCGAGGTCGTTCGCGTGCGCCCTCCTTAAGTACGAGTGGACGCCGAATCCGCCGATGGCGGCAGCGATCCCGAGGCCTATGATGACGCCGCCGATCCGCATGCCCTTCCGCCGGCTCAGCTCCTCCTCGACGCCGCGGACCGGGATCGGGTTCTTGATCGCCTCCGCGAACTGGTCCACGTTCCGGAAGCGGAGCTCCTGGTTGACGGCCATGGCGCGCATGATCGCGTTGTTGATGTTCTCCGGCACCTCAGGGTTCAGCTCGCGCGGCGAAGGCATCTCGTCCTTCACCATGCGGTTCACCGATTCGTCCGGCATGCGGCCTGTCACCGCGCGGAAGAACATGGCGCCGACCGCGTAGATGTCCGTCCAGGGGCCCTGGCGGCTCCGCGAACGGTACTGCTCCGGCGGCGCGTAGCCCGGCTTCAGGATGACGGACAGCGTCTTCTCCTCCTCGCCGGTGGAGAAACGTGCCGCGCCGAAGTCGATCAGCTTGATGATGCCGTCGTGCGTGATAAAGATATTGTCAGGGCTGATATCGCGGTGGATGATCCCCACCTTGTGGATCTCCCTCAGCGCGTCCAGGACGGACAGCGTGACGTTCCGCGCCGTCTCCACCGGGATGCGCCCCTCGTTCGAGGCGATGAACTGCTTGTAGGAGATCCCGTCGAGGAACTCCATCGTAATATACGCGGTCCCGTTTGCCTCGAAGAAATCGTAGACGTGGACGATGTTCGGATGGGTGCTGAACTTCGCCATGTTGCGGGCCTCGGACAGGAACCTCTGCTTTCCCTTTTCAAACTCGGTCCTGCGGGCACCGCTGTAGACGATGACCTTTTCCTCGCCCGGGTTCCTGTTCACGATCCCGTTGGCGCTCGGATAATACTCCTTCACCGCGATGATCTGGTTCAGGCGTTCATCCCACGCGCGGTAGGTGATGCCGAAGCCGCCGACGCCGACCGACGTCCCGATGAGATAGCGGCCCGCGAGCTTCACGCCCGGGCGCAGCTGGAACGGCTCCTTCGGGTCGGACCCGGGAACATATCCGCAGTGCGGGCATACGCCGTACGCCTCGTCAAATTCCTTCATGCAGTTGAGACAGCGCATTGTTTTCTCCTGTTTTACGTTTTCTTTTTACTTCCGGCGGCACGTTCCGCCGCCGTTCCGAAAGGGCTTCCCGCCCGTCACAGGTCCTCCTTTGAGGGTCCGTACTGGACCAGGAGGACCGAGGTGTTGTCCTGTCCGCTCCCGCCGTAGCGCAGCGCCATGGAGCAGAGGCGGTCCGCCGCGATGTCAAGGCTCACGTCGTTGTCCTTCACGAGCGCCAGGATCTGGTCGTCCCGGAGGCTCTTGTAAAGCCCGTCGCTGCAGAGGAGGACGATGTCCCCCGCCGCGAGGTCGAACGGCTTCTGGTTGATGTCCATCAGCATCTGCGCCGGGATCCCCATGTAGCTGATCAGGGCCTCCGCCTTCCTTGACTTTTCCTCGACCTCGTACTGCGCGCGGGAAATGGTCCCGTCCCGCAGCATCTCCTTCAGGCGGAGCCTGTAGTTATGCTCTTCGTTGATCTGCATCATCTCGCGGTTCCGGATGATGTAGATCCGGCTGTCCCCGAC
>CACXDR010000362.1 GCA_902766415.1 uncultured Lachnospiraceae bacterium | reverse complement strand
GATGTTCTTGATGATCTCGCCGAACGCCAGCGTGACGATCGCGAGGTAGTCGCCCCGGAGACGGAGCACCGGGATGCCGATCAGGAAGCCGAAGAAAGCGGCAGCGGCGGCGCCGATCAGGATGGCCACGACGAAGGACGCCTGGTCAGGCATGCTCCCCTTCATGATGTTCGTCCAGAGCGCCGACGCGAACGCGCCGATGCACATGAAGCCCGCATGTCCGAGGGAAAGCTCCCCGGAGATGCCGACGACAAGGTTCAGGCTGACCGCCATAATGGAATATGTACATAACGGTACGAGAAGCCCCTTAAGGAGCGAGCTCACATGCCCGGTCTTAAGAAGCGCTTCAACGACGACATAGGCCGCGATGACCATCGCGTAGGTGATCATGTCGCGGACGAACAGGTTCTTTTTCTTGTTCATGCTCTCCTCCCCGCTGTCAGACTTTCTCCATGATCTTCCTGCCGAGTATGCCGGTGGGCCTTACAAGGAGGACGATGATCAGGACAGAGAACACGATGGCGTCGGAAAGCTTGGAAGAAATGTACGCCTTGGAAAGGTTCTCAAGGATGCCGAGAAGCAGGCCGCCGATCAGGGCGCCCGGGATGGACCCGATGCCGCCGAGGACGGCCGCGACGAATGCCTTGATGCCGGGCATGGCGCCGGTCGTCGGGGTCAGCGTCGGATACGCGGAACAGAGGAGCACGCCCGCGATCGCGGCAAGCGCGGAGCCGATCGCGAAGGTCAGGGCGATCGTGCGGTTCACGTTGATCCCCATGAGCGTCGCCGCGCCCTTGTCCTCGGAAACGGCGAGCATGGCCTGGCCCTGCTTCGTTTTGCTGATGAAGGTCGTGAGGCCCGTCATGATGATGATGCAGCAGACGATCGTGGAGATCGTCTCCCCGGAGATGATCAGCTGGTTGTCAAACAGCTTCAGCGGCGGGATCGGGACCACGGAGGTAAAGCTCTTCGGATCCGCCCCGAACATCAGAAGGGCAAAGTTCTGGAGGAAGTAGGACACGCCGATGGCCGTGATCAGGACGGCAAGCGAGTTCGCGCCGCGCAGCGGCTTGTACGCGATGCGCTCGATCGTGACGCCCAGCAGCGTGCATGCGGCCATGGCGAGCAGGATGCCCGCGGGAGCCGGCAGCCCCATGCTGATACATGCGACGAAGGTCACGTATCCGCCTACCATGATGATGTCGCCATGGGCGAAATTCAGCATCTTCGCGATGCCGTAGACCATCGTATAGCCAAGCGCGATGATCGCGTAGACCGAGCCAAGGCTCAGCCCGCTGAAAAAGTATGAAAGGAAACTAAGCATATTCTTCTCTCCGCCTTCCCTATTTCTCCGTTCTTTATTTCAAGAGAGGGCTGCTTTTCCAAAGCAGCCCTCTTCCAACGACCCTGCGTCAGGTCATTCGATGGACTTATACTCGCCGTTTTCGATGACGACGGCCTTCGGCGCCTTGTTCGGCTCGCCCTCCGGCGTGAAGGTCATGTTCTCGCCGGTCAGGCCGTGCTCGATCACGATCTTCGGCATGTTCTCCTCGAGGATCGCGCAGATCTCCTCCGCGCTCATGTCCGGGGTCGCGTTCCCCATTTCGAGGGCTGCCTTCAGCTGGAACATGCCGTCGTAGGAGTCTGCCGCGAACTGGATCGGGGCCACGCCGTAGGTATCCGTGTAGCTCTTGACGAAATTCTTTGTCAGATCGTCATCCGCGTTCACCGCGAACGGGGTGAGGAGCATAAGGCCCTCCGCCAGGGAGGTGTCGAAGTTCTCGACGTTCAGGATGCCGTCCATGCCGTCGCAGCCGAACCAGGACGCCTCGACGCCGAGCTGGCTGGCCTGGGTGAGGATCTTGGACGCGTCGGAATAATAGATCGGCAGGAAGATCAGCTCCGCGCCGGCCTCCTTGAACTTCTGGAGCTGCGTGGAGAAATCGGTGTTGCTGTCGCCGGTATACTGCTCGTCCGCGACGATCTCAAGCCCCTGGTTCGGAGCCTCCGCGACGAAGTTGTCGTGGATGCCGGAGCTGTAGACGTCGGAGGAATCGTAGATGACCGCGATCTTCTTCGCGATCCCGTGTGTGCCGATGTACTCGGCGGACTTGGTCCCCTGTGCCGGGTCGGAGAAGCAGACGCGGAACACGTTGGACGGCTCGGTGATCTCAAGCGCGGTGCCGGACGGTGTCAGGACGAAGATCCTGTCGTTGACCGCCTCGGCGCCGACAGCGATGGTCGGCGCGGACGTCGTCGCGCCGAGCAGGATCTGCATGCCCCAGTCCTTCAGGGTATTGTAGGCATTGACCGCCTTCTCAGCGTCGTGCTCGTCGTCCTGGTAGTTGACCTCGACAGGATAGCCGTTGATGCCGCCCGCGGCGTTGATCTCCGCTGCCGCGATCTCCTGTCCCTGCTTCGTTGCCTTGCCGTAGACTGCCGCGGGCCCGTTGATGGGTCCCATGCCGCCGATCATGAAGGCAGCGCCCTCTCCTGCCGGCGCGGCGCTGTCCGCGGCTTCTGCCTTATCAGCTGCTGCCGCTGCCGTGGAAGCCGGCGCGGGCGAAGAACCGCCGCACGCGGCGAGCGAGACTGCCATGGCTGCAGCAAGCACTGCTGACACGAATTTTCTCATGATACTGTTCCTCCGATCTGTCTTAAAAAGATATTGGCCTGTCCCTTCAGGACAGGATAAAAAAATCCGGGTATCCGAACTACCGAACACCCGGAATTAACTAAAAATTATATAGAACCTTCAAAAATATGTCAACCCGTCAGTCCTGTCAGTCTTCCATGGACTTGTAGGCGCCGTTCTCGATCACGACAGCCTTCGGCTCCTTGGAGGGCGCGCCGGAAGCGTCCCAGGTGATGGTGCCGGTCAGGCCTTCCAGGCTGATCTCCGTGAATGCCTGCTCCATCGCGGTGCCGAGCTCGTCGGTAGCCATGGACGGATCAAGGTTTGCCTTCTCCGCCGCAAGCTTGATCGCGTACAGGGCGTCGTAGGCATCAGCCGCGAACTGGATCGGGGTCGCGTTGAACTTCTCCTGGTACTGCTTGACGAAGTTCACGGTAAGGTCGTCGGACGCGTCCGCGGAGAACGGGGTAAGGAGCATGAGGCCCTCGGCAAGGCTCGTGTCAAAGCCTTCGAGGTTCAGGATGCCGTCCATGCCGTCGCAGCCGAAGAAGGAAGCCTCAAGGCCGAGCTCCTTTGCCTGGTTCAGGACCAGGGCAGCCTCGGTGTAGTAGAACGGCAGGAAGACCAGCTCGGCGCCGGCGTCCTTGAACTTCTGGATCTGGGTCTTGAAATCCGTCTTGCTGTCGGCGGTGAACTGCTCGTCCGCGACGATCTCGAGTCCCTGGTTCGGAGCCTCCGCGACGAAGGTGTCGTGGATACCGGAGCTGTAGACGTCGGAGGAATCGTAGAGGATGCCGATCTTCTTCGCGAGGCCGTGCGTGTTGATGAACTCAGCAGACTTCGCGCCCTGCTGCGGGTCGGAGAAGCAGACCGCGAAGCAGTTCGGGGTCGCGATGCAGTCGACCGAGGAGCCGGACGGCGTGATCTGGAACATGTTGTCGACGGAAGACTCCGCGGAGACAGCGACGCACGGCGCGCTCGTGGTGCAGCCGATCAGCATCTGCATGCCCCAGTCCTTCAGGGTGTTGTAAGCGTTGACGGACTTCTCCGCGTCGTGCTCATCGTCCTCGAACTTGTGCTCGATCTGGTAGCCGTTGATGCCGCCGGCCGCGTTGATCTCCTCGACGGCGATGATAAGGCCGTCACGGCATGCAGCACCGTACGCGGCAGCGCCGCCGGAGCACGGTCCGATCCCGCCGATCTTCCAGACAAGGTCGCCGGAGGCAGCCGGAGCGGCAGCAGTCGTCTCTGCAGCAGCGGCAGCGGTCGTCTCGGCAGCAGCGGCAGCGGTCGTCTCAGCAGCAGCGGCAGCCGTGGTCGCCGGAGCAGGGGAAGATCCGCCGCAGGCGCAGAGCGAAGCAGTCATTGACGCAGCAAGAAGTGTCGCAAACAGTTTTTTCATGATAGTTCCTCCCTTACATAAAAATTCTATTATCTGATTTTAGTTGCGTATGCAAATTTCGTCAACCAGATGTTTTTTCGTGCTTTTTCCCGGTGAAGCGGTCAGGCCTTCCAGATGGCGGAGCCGCTCTCGTCCACCGGGCCGCGCATCATGAGCGCCATGACGGCCTCCCGCGCGTCCTTATGATGAAAGAGGACCGCGTTCACCTCGTCCACGATGGGCATGGACACGCCGTACTTGTCGGCAAGCGCCTTTGCCGCCTTCGCGGAGTAAACGCCCTCTACGACCTGCTTCACCTCCGCCATGGCCTCGTCGGCGGTGCGGCCCTGTCCGATCAGGATGCCCGCGCGGCGGTTCCTGGAGTGCATGGAGGCGCAGGTGACGATCAGGTCGCCGATCCCCGTAAGGCCTCCGAAGGTATCCGCGGACGCGCCCATTTTCACGCCGAGGCGGGTGATCTCCGCGATCCCGCGCGTGATCAGCGCGGCCTTGGTGTTGTCCCCGCAGCCAAGCCCGTCCGCGATCCCCGCCGCGAGCGCGATGACGTTCTTCACGGACCCGCCGAGCTCCATGCCGAGCATGTCTGCAGAGGTGTAGACGCGGAACACAGGGCTCATGAAGAGGTCCCTCACGCGCTTCGCGAGGGCTTCCGTCTCAGCGCCCGCGACCACCGCGGTCGGGATGCGCCTCGAGACCTCCTCCGCGTGGCTGGGCCCGCAGAGGCAGGTGACCGTGACGTCCGGGATCTCGTCCTTCACCTGGTCCGTCTGGATCATCAGCGTGGACTCCTCGATCCCCTTCGCGACGCACACGATGACCTGGCCCGGCGCGTAGTATTCCTTCATGCGCGCTGCTGTCCCGCGCGTGTAGACGGACGGGACGGCAAGGACCAGGAACTCCCGCCCCTCCATGGCTTCCTTAAGGTCCGCCGTGAAATGCATGCTCTCCGGAAGCGTCACCTCCGGGAGGTTCACATGGCGGTGCGTTTTCCTGAACGCCTCGATCTCCGCCGGGATGGCGGACCAGATCGTTACGTCGTTCCCGTTGTCCGAAAGAAGCACGGCCAGCGCGGTTCCCCATGTCCCCGCGCCGATGACTGTCACCTTCGACATAAGAAAATACCTCCTGTATTCGAGCTGTTATCAATATGGAAGCACGGCGTCCCGCCTGCTCCCGAAAGACATACCGCAGCTTTACTTCTTCCCCTTGCCGGTGTCCATTCCCTTCGTGAACAGCGTGAAGCGGTTCTCCTCGCCGCGGAGGAGGCGCCCGATGTTCGTGCGGTGGCGCCAGATGGAAAGGACCGGGATGATGAGCCCGACGGCCACGAATTCCGGCCGGTACGCCTCACCGACCGCGAGGAAGCCCTTCATCGCGCCCGCGGCAAGGTAGCCTCCGAGGAAAACCATCGACAGGATGGAGCCCAGCGAGATGTACCGGAAGATCGCGACGATCACGATGAAGATGGCGATCCAGAGGACCGCGAGCAGCGGGCTCAGGGAAAGCATGATCCCGACGGTGCTCGCGACGCCCTTTCCGCCCTGGAAGCCCAGATAGAACGGGTAGTCATGTCCCAGCATGACGCCGAGGCCCGTCCAGAGGACCATGAGGAGCATGATCTCCGGCCGGTCCGCGTAGTAATGCCGCACGAGGAGGCAGGGGATGATCGCCTTCAGCGCGTCCCCGACCAGGACCAGGAGCCCGGCCCCCGTCCCCATGACGCGGAGCGAGTTCGTCGCGCCTGTATTGTGGCTTCCGTAGTCGCGGATGTCGATCCCGCGCGCTTTCCCGAGAAAATATCCGGTCTGGATGGTCCCGCAGAAATAGCCGAGCACCAGACAAACAAGCCTTGAGATCATGTCTCGTCCTTTCCCTGCCGCTCCCGGATGATGAACCGGAGCATGGTGCCCCGGAATCCGAACGCCTGGCGGATCTGGTTTTCTATATAGCGCTGGTACGAGAAGTGCATCAGCTCCTTGCTGTTTACGAAAAGCACGAAGGTGGGCGGCTTCACCGCGACCTGCGAGCCGTAGAAGATCTTAAGCCTGTGCCCCTTGTCGCTCGGCGGCTGCTGCATGACGCAGGCCTCCGTGATGATCTCGTTCAGGACGCCGGTCTGGATGCGGAGCGTCTGGTTCTGGCGGACCATGTCGATCGTCTCGAACAGCTTGTGCATGCGCTGGCCGGTCTCCGCGGAGATGAACAGGAACTCCGCGTACGGCATGAAGGACAGCGTGGAACGGATCTTTTCCGTGAACTCCTTCATGGTCTTGTCCGTCTTCTCCACCAGGTCCCACTTGTTCACGACGACGATGATGCCCTTGCCGCGCTCATGCGCGATCCCGGCGATCTTCGCGTCCTGCTCCGTGACGCCCTCCGAGGCGTCGATCACCATGAGGACCACGTCCGCGCGCTCTACGGCAGTCACCGTGCGGATGATGCTGTAGCGCTCGATGTCCTCCTTGATCTTGCTCTTCCGCCGGAGTCCCGCGGTGTCGATAAAGACGTACTCCTGCCCCTCGTGCTCCACGACCGTGTCGATCGCGTCGCGCGTGGTCCCGGCGATGTCCGAGACGATCACGCGGTTCTCGCCGAGCAGGCGGTTGATGATGGAGCTTTTCCCGACGTTCGGCTTGCCGATCACGGCGACGTGCGGCCGCTCGTCCTCCTCAT
>CACXDR010000361.1 GCA_902766415.1 uncultured Lachnospiraceae bacterium | reverse complement strand
TCACGATCTGCAATATGGAGAACGTGGACCCGGTCGGGATCCACACAGGGGATTCCATCGTGGTCGCACCGTCCCAGACGCTTGCGGACAGGGAATACCAGATGCTCCGGTCCGCCTCGCTGCGTATCATTTCGGCGCTCGGGATCACCGGGGGCTGCAACGTGCAGTTCGCGCTTGACCCGGACAGCTTCCGCTACATCGTGATCGAGGTGAACCCCAGGGTCTCCCGGTCCTCCGCGCTCGCGTCCAAGGCGACCGGCTACCCGATCGCGCGGGTCGCCGCGAAGGTCGCGCTGGGCTTCTGCCTGGACGAGATAGAGAACGAGGTGACCGGCAGGACCACGGCCTGCTCCGAGCCGGCGCTCGACTACTGCGTGGTGAAGATGCCGCGCCTGCCCTTCGACAAGTTCCGGAGCGCGGACCACGCGCTCGGGACGCAGATGAAGGCGACCGGCGAGGTGATGGCGGTCAGCGGCAGCTTCGGGGCGGGCCTCATGAAGGCCATCCGGTCCCTGGAGCAGCACATGGACAGCCTCCTGTGCCCGGAATACGCGGCGCTTGACAACTATGACCTTGAAAAGCGGCTTTCGGTCCCGGACGACAGGAGGATCTGGCTCGCGGCAGAGGCGTTCCGCCGCGGGATGAGTGTTTCGAGGCTTTATGAGCTCACGAAGGTGGATCCGTGGTTCCTTTCGGAGATCGCCGCCCTCGTGGAGATGGAGCGGCGGCTGAAGGACGAGCCGCTTGGGGCGGAGCTTCTCTCCGCGGCCAAGCGCCTGGAATATCCGGACCGCGTGATCGCGTCGCTTTCCGGCCGCCCGGAGAAGGAGATCCGCGCGATGCGGGAACAGCACGGGATCCGCGCGGCCTTCAAGATGGTGGATACCTGCGCCGCCGAGTTCGAGGCGGAGACCCCGTACTTCTATTCGCTCTACGGGATGGAGGACGAGGCGGGGCCGTTCATCTCCGCGCATGCCGCAGCGCGGGAAACGCCGCGGAAGAAGGTCCTGATCCTCGGCAGCGGGCCGATCCGCATCGGGCAGGGGATCGAGTTCGACTTCTGCAGTGTCCACGCCGCGTGGGCGTTCCGGGAGGCGGGCTACGAGACGGTCATCATAAACAACAACCCGGAGACAGTCTCCACAGACTTCGACATTGCCGACCGCCTGTATTTCGAGCCGCTGACGCCGGAGGACGTGAGGAACGTCGTGGAGCTTGAGCGGCCGGACGGCGCGGTCGTCCAGTTCGGCGGCCAGACCGCCATCGCGCTGAGCCAGTACCTCACGGAGATGGGCGTACCTGTCCTCGGGACTGCCCCGGAGTGGGTAGATGCCGCGGAGGACCGGGAACGGTTCGACGGGATCCTTGAGGCGGAAAAGATCCGGAGGCCCGCGGGCCGTACGGTCTATACCGCGGAGGAGGCGAAGGCGGCAGCGGAGACGCTCGGCTATCCGGTCCTCGTGCGGCCCTCCTACGTCCTCGGCGGTGCCGGCATGCGGATCGCGGTGTCCGCGCAGGACATCGACGAATATATCGGCCTGATCAACGAGTTCCGGCAGGAGCACCCCATCCTGGTGGACAAGTATATCCGCGGGAAGGAGCTGGAGGTCGATGCTGTCTGCGACGGCACGGACATCCTGATCCCGGGGATCATGGAGCATATCGAGCGGACAGGCATCCACTCCGGGGATTCCATCTCTGTCTATCCCGCGCGGTCCGTCACGGAAAGGGTGAAGCGGACCATCGCGGAGTATACGGAAAAGCTTGCCCGGGCGCTGCACGTTTCCGGGATGATCAACATCCAGTTCATCGCGGACGGGGACGAGGTCTTCATCATCGAGGTGAATCCGCGGTCCTCGAGGACCGTGCCATATATCTCCAAGGTGACCGGGATCCCGCTGATCCCGCTCGCGGTCCGCGTGATCCTCGGGGAGAAGCTGAAGGACATGGGCTTCGCGCCGGGCCTCCAGCCGGAGCGGCCGCTCTTCGCGGTGAAGATGCCAGTATTCTCCTTCGAAAAGCTGAAGGGGGCTGATATTTCCCTCGGGCCGGAAATGAAGTCGACCGGGGAATGCCTCGGTACCTCGGCGGATTTCGAGGAGGCGCTCGGAAAAGCCTTCCGGGGCGCCGGCATCGACCTCCCGCACTACAGGAATATGGTCATGACGGTGCGGGACGCGGACCAGGAGGAGATGGCGCAGGTCGCGAAGCGGTATGAGGCGCTCGGCTACCGGATCTTCGCCACCAGGGGGACTGCCCGCGCCTTCCGCGCATGGGGCGTCCGGTGCAGCGAGGTCCGCAAGGCGGAGCAGGAGTCTCCGAATATCATGGACCTGGTCCTCGGGCATGAGCTGGACCTCATCGTGGATATCCCGGAGGACGGGCTGAAGGGCACGAGGGACGGCGCCTCCATCCGCAGGGCGGCGGTGGAAACAGGCGTCCATGTACTGACGGCGGCGGACACGGCGCGCGCGCTCGCCGAGGCGCTTGAAAACGCGGGCGGCAGGATGTCGCTCACGGATCTCGCGGAGGTCAGCTATGAGTAAAAAAAGGATCGTGATCGCGCTGGGGCATAAGGACCTCGGCATGGATCTGAGGGAACAGGGCAGGGCAGTGCGGAGGACCGCGGGCCTTATCACCGCATTCGTAAGGAAGGGGTACCAGATCGCGCTGGTCTTCTCAAACGCGCCGCAGGTCGGGATGATCTATACGGCGATGAAGGAGCTTACAGCGCGTTATCCGGAGCAGTACGCGCCGGTGCCGCTCGCCATGTGCTCCGCCATGAGCCAGGGGATGATCGGCTATGAGCTCCAGAACGCCATCCACACGGAGCTCCTGAAGCACGGGATCTTCCGTACGGTCTCCACGGTGCTGACGCAGGTGCAGGTGAGCCCGTACGACGAGAGCTTTTACCAGCCGGCGAAGGAGCTCGGCCGCACGATCAGCGAGGCGGAGGCGGGAGAGGAAGAGGAGGCAGGCAACCATGTCGCGAAGATCGCGGACGGCGCCTGGCGGAGGTTCGTCCCCGCGCCTTACCCGGAGGCGATCGTCGAGATCGAGGCGGTCCGCGCGCTCCTTGACAGGGACCAGATCGTGATCGCCTGCGGAGGCGGCGGGATCCCGGTCATGCGCCAGGGCTCCGGGCTGAAGGGCGCTGCGGCGGTGATCGAGAAGGACCGGACCGCGGGGCTCCTCGCGGAGGAGATCGACGCCGACATCCTCCTCATCACGACTGCCGTAGATCATGTTTCCCTGGATTTCGGGAAGCCGGAGGAGCGGAAGGTCGGGCTGATGACCGTGGCCGAGGCGAAGGAATATCTGGCGAAAGGGCAGTTTGAGTTCCGGTCGATGCAGCCGAAGGTGGAGGCTGCCGTGCACTTCATCGAAGGCGGGCACGGCAGGGAAGCCGTCATCACGACGATGGAGTGCGCGGAGAAGGCGCTCCAGGGGCTGGCAGGGACACATATCCGCGAAAAGGAGGACTAAGATGTTCAGGGTCAATGAAAATTATCTGAGGCTTCAGGGAAGCTACCTTTTTTCCACGGTCGGGAAAAAGATCCGGGACTACCAGGCGGCGCATCCGGACAGGAAGATCGTCCGGCTCGGGATCGGCGACGTGACACTGCCGCTTGCCCCCGCGGTGGTCAGCGCGATGCAGGCTGCCGTCAGCGAGATGGGCTGCCAGGAGACCTTCCGGGGCTACGCGCCGGACCTCGGGTACGAGTTTTTAAGAAGCGCGATCCGCGACGGCGCGTTTAGGACGCGCGGGGTCGACATCGATATCGACGAGATCTTTGTCAGCGACGGCGCGAAGAGCGATTCCGGCAATATCGGGGATATTTTTTCCGTGCAGGACAGGATCGCGGTCTGCGACCCGGTTTATCCCGTGTATCTTGAAACGAACGTGATGGCAGGAAGGACGGGGGAGTATGACGCCGCCGCCGGAAAATATTCCGGCGTCGTGTACATGCCCTGCGTCGAGGAGAACGGGTTCGTCCCGGCGCTCCCGGAGGAGCGGGCGGATATCATCTATCTCTGCTTCCCGAACAACCCGACGGGCATGGCGCTCACGAAGGACGAGCTTCAGAGGTGGGTGGACTACGCGAACGAAAAGGGCGCTGTCATCATCTTTGACGCGGCGTACGAGGCATATATCCGGG
>CACXDR010000360.1 GCA_902766415.1 uncultured Lachnospiraceae bacterium | reverse complement strand
GATGGTGAACGGCGTCGTCCTGGTGGTGGACGCCTTTGAGGGCACCATGCCCCAGACCCGCTTCGTCCTGAAGAAAGCTCTGGAGCTTGATCTGGACGTGGTGGTCTGCGTGAACAAGTGCGACCGTCCCGAGGCGCGCCCGGACGAGGTGGTGGACGAGGTCCTCGAGCTCCTCATGGATCTTGAGGCGAACGACCGCCAGCTCGAGTGCCCCTTCGTCTTTGCCAGCGCGCGCGCAGGCTGGGCGAGGGACGACGTGAACGACGGCAACATGGACATGAAGCCGCTGTTCGAGGCGATCGTGAAAAACATCCCGGCGCCCGAAGGCGACCCGGAGGCGGATCCGCAGCTCCTCATCAGCACCATCGACTATAACGAATACGTGGGCCGCATCGGCGTCGGCAAGGTCGACAACGGCGTGATCCGCGTGAACCAGGAGCTGGCGATCGTGAACCATCATGAACCGGACAAGCTCCGCAAGGTGAAGATCGGAAAGCTCTACGAGTTCGAGGGCCTTTCCCGCGTCGAGGTGAAGGAGGCACAGGTCGGCTCCATCGTGGCGATCTCCGGCATCTCCGACATCCACATCGGCGACACGCTCACGAGCGTCGAGCATCCGGAGTCCATCCCGTTCCAGAAGATCTCCGAGCCGACGATCTCCATGAACTTCATGGTCAACGACAGCCCGCTGGCAGGGCAGGAGGGCACCTACGTCACGTCCCGCCATATCCGCGAGCGCCTGTTCCGGGAGCTGAACACTGACGTTTCCCTCCGCGTGGAGGAGATCTCCCCGGACTGCTTCAAGGTAAGCGGCCGCGGAGAGCTGCATCTGTCCGTCCTCATCGAGAACATGCGCCGCGAGGGCTTCGAGTTCGCGGTCTCGAAGGCGGAGGTCATCTATCACTACACGGAGGCGCATAAGAAGCTCGAGCCCATGGAGATCGCCTTTGTCGACGTCCCGGACGAGTTCTCCGGCGCCGTCATCCAGAAGCTTTCCCAGAGGAAGGGCGAGCTGATCGGCATGAGCCCGATCCACGGCGGCTTCACCCGCTGCGAGTTCAGCATTCCCTCCCGCGGCCTGATCGGCTACCGCGGCGAGTTCATGACGGACACGAAGGGCAACGGGATCCTGAACACCGAGTTCGACGGCTACGGCCCCTACAAGGGGGACATGTACTACCGGAAGCAGGGCTCCATCATCGCCTATGAGAGCGGCGAGACCATCACCTACGGCCTCTTCCAGGCGCAGGACCGCGGACCGCTGTTCGTGGGCCCGGGCGTGAAGGTCTACGCCGGCATGGTCATCGGCCAGGCGGGCAAGAGCGAGGACGTCGAGGTCAACGTCTGCAAGACGAAGAAGCTGACCAACACCCGTTCCTCGAGCGCCGACGAGGCGCTGAAGCTGGTGCCGCCGAAGGTGATGAGCCTTGAGCAGTGCCTGGAGTTCATCGACACGGACGAGCTCCTCGAGGTCACGCCCGAGAACCTGAGGATCCGGAAGAAGATCCTTGACCCGATGCTCCGGAAGAGGGACAAGTTCCGCCAGAAGCAGATGGCAAACCAGTAAACCCGGGCAGCCGGTACACTTGAGAAGCCGGGAGACTTTGGCAGACAGGAAGCATGAGATAAAGTAAACATGAGAAAACGGTCCCCGGGATCCGCGCCGCCTTGCATGGCGCAGGTCCCGGGGACCGTTTTGTTTTTACTTTAACGGGAGGAGGCTTCAGTTCAGTCCCTTCAGCCGTTTCTCGATCGTGTCGTTGATGATCTTCAGCGTTTTCACGCGGGCGTACTTTTTGTCATTCCCCTCGATGATATGCCAGGGGGCGAACTCTGTGGAGGTGTACTTCAGCATGTCGTTCACCGCGACCTCGTACAGCGGCCACTTCTCGCGGTTCCGCCAGTCCTCGTCCGTGATCTTCCACTGCTTCGTCGGGTCCTCCTGGCGCGCGGTGAAGCGGGCAAGCTGTTCCTCGTTCGAAATGTGGATCCAGAACTTGATGATGATGGCGCCCCAGTCGTAGAGCTGGCGCTCGAAATCATTCATCTCGCCGTAGGCGCGCTGCCAGTCGCTGGTGGTGCAGAAGCCCTCGAGCCGTTCCACCATGACGCGCCCGTACCAGGTGCGGTCGAAGATCGCGATGTGGCCGTCCTTCGGGAGACGCTTCCAGAAGCGCCACAGGAAGTGGCGGTTCTTTTCCTCCGGCGTGGGGGAGGCGATCGGGAGCACCTCATATCCGCGCGGGTCCAGGGCGGCGGACACGCGTTTGATGTTCCCGCCCTTTCCGGCCGCGTCCCAGCCCTCATAGCAGATGATCATGGGGATGCGGTGGCGGTAGAGGAGGTTGTGGTAGTAGCTGAGCCTGTCCTGCTCGGCCTTCAGCTGCTTCTTGTACTGCTCGTCGCTTAAGGACTTGTCAAGGTCCACGTCCTTAAGGAGCGGCATCTGGACAAAGCGGTACTGGCCCGGCTGGATCACGGCCGCGGCCGTGTGCGCGAGCCTGTCGCGGTCCGCCTTCATCTTCAGCGCGGTGCTGACGGAATCGATCACGATGTTGAACACGTCGAGGATGGAGGCCTCGGGGTCCATCCCGGAGACCACGTGCCAGAGCGCCTCCGGCGTGTTCGTGTACTCCAGCATGGGATCCGTGACGCGCACGTACTCGTCGTAGTTCTTCAGCATTTTCCGGTCGGCTTCGGTCACGCGCCAGGCGGTGTTCTTGTCCGCCATGAGCCCGTCGATGCGCTTCTTCATTTCCTTTTTCGTGATGTGGACGAAGAACTTGATGATGAGATAGCCGTTGTTTACGAGGCCCCGCTCGAAGCTGTTGATCTCGTTCATGTGGCGGAGGTTCGTGAGCTCATCGACCTTGTTGTCGATCCTGAGCGTCGTCAGCTCCTGGTACCAGGACTGGTCGAGCACGGCGATCTTGCCGTTTTCAGGGATGTTCGCCCAGTGGCGCCACATCATCGGCTCCCGCTTTTCCGCCTCCGTCGGCGGAAGGGTGGTGGTGACCCTGTACCAGCGGGGGTCGAAATTCTGAATGAGGTTCTGGATCAGACGGCCCTTCCCGGCGGCGCTCCAG
>CACXDR010000359.1 GCA_902766415.1 uncultured Lachnospiraceae bacterium | reverse complement strand
TATCATTCGACGGATATCCAGGATGCTTATGGAACCTCCCCGGAGCTTCTTGTATATGCCGGTCTGCGCGCGGAGAAATATCTGGCAAACCATGCGCCGGAAAAAGACCGGGAGCAGATCCTGGCCGCGCAGGAGAACATCCGGAAAATTCATCCGAAAAAACTGGTCCTGATCTCCACGATCGATGTGTTTCAAAACCCGGTCGGGGTGGACGAGACGACGCCGGTGGATCCCATGGGGCTTCTCCCTTATGGATCCCATCGCCTGCAGCTGGAACAGTGGGTACGGAGCCATTACCCGGATGCCCTCATCATCCGGCTTCCCGGCCTGTTTGGAAAGAATATCCGAAAAAACTTTATCTATGATTTTATCCATGTGATTCCTTCCATGCTGAAAGAAGAGAAATTCCGGGAGCTTTCCGAAAAGGAGCCGGGGCTTAAGGAATACTATGTCCTTCAGGAGAATGGCTTTTACAAGGCAGAAGTCCCGGAGGAAAAAAAGGAAGCACTGAAGGGGATCTTCCGCGAACTGGGCTTTTCCGCCCTGAACTTCACGGACAGCCGGAGCCGGTACCAGTTTTACAACCTTGCGCATCTGTGGGAGGACATGAATACCGCCCTGGAGGCGGGGCTGACGCTCTGGCATCCCGCAACGGAACCGGTGGGGGCAGGGGAACTGTACCGGTATCTCACGGGAAAAGACTTTGTCAATGAGCTGGGCGGAAAACCGGCGGACTATGATTACCGGACGGTCCATGCCTCCCTGTTTGGCGGAAGGGACGGGTATCTTTGCGGAAAGGAGACGGTGATGGAAGAAATAAGGAGGTTTGTGGGGCAATGAGCGCTTTCGGCCGGACCGCCGGATGGAAAATCCCCATCCGGCTCGCGAAATTTCTGATTTCCGCATTTTTTCTGTTCTATATTGCGCAGTCCCTGTTCGCTGATGGACTGAAGCCGTATTACAGCGGGAAGGATTATCAGTTTCAGTCGGAAGTGTCGGCCGACGAGGCGGTATTTAGGACGACAAACGTGATCGAACTATCGTTTACCGCGAAAGGAAACCTTCTCACCCAGGTGTCCGTTTATCTGAAGGGGGCGGATGGGGAGCCGGTCGATGTTTCTCTTCTGGATGCCAAAGGCCGGGAGCTTGCGCATGGCCGTGTAACCGCGGGAGAGCGGGATGCGGCTTCGGCAGCAGGAGCGGAAAGCGGCAGTGCGGCTGCAGAAGATGCCGGTGCCTTCCGGAATGTCCCCGGCTTCTTCTGTGACGGTCTGGAAAGAGGCGGGGAGTATCTCCTCCGCCTGACCGGCCGGCAGGGCCTTGTTGCACTTCGGGCAGGCGAAGGAGCGCCGCCGTCCGTGTTCGGCGCGTGCATGGCGGACGGGATCGCGGCAAAGGCACCTGCGGTCGGGCTGCGGTTTTCCTATCGATACCTGACGCCGGGAAGCCTTTCGGAGCTCCTCCTTTCCGCCGGGATCGCCCTGCTTTTAGGTCTTTCCCTTTGCTATGCGGTCTGGAACTTTGAACGGTTGTGGGATGCTTTTCGCTCAGACGGAGCCTTCCGGCTTTCCCTCCTGCCTGCGGCGCTGTATTTTTCCGGCTCCTTTGTGCTCCTTGGCTATCCCCTGGAGCCGGCCCGCAATACGGTAGAGAGCTTTGGACGGCAGATCGGCCAGGGCCTTGCCGCTGACATGGATGTGGCAAGACGGACCGGAAATTTCAGCCGGTGGTATCTTCTTTTTGCCCTTGTCTTTTTCCTCTTTTCCCTGCTTGCGAATGCGGTGGAAAGAAAAGCGAGAGGAGACAAAGCCCTTCGCTTTCTCAGGTATTATCTGGTGCTGGCAGACTGCTGCCTTCTGCTTCGGTGCTTTACCTTCTTTCAGGAGGAAACCGCGCCGCAGGCCGTTTATTCTTTTACCACTTATGCGGTCATGCTGATCGCCCTCCTCGCGGCGGCCTACCCTGTGCTTCGGCTGGAAAACCGCGTGGACTGGGAGACGTACGGAAGGCTGCAGTTTTCGGGGTTTTGCGTCAGCCTTCCGCTGGCGGCTGCGGCCGCGGCGGAATGGGGAAACGGAAGAGTCCTTCTGGGGATCTGGGCGGTGATCGCAGCATTGCTTCTGCTGTGCTGCCGTTTTCTTCGGCCGCGGGCTTTTTGCGGAGGAGGGGAGGGCGCGCTCACCACTGCCGCCTCCCTGCTTCTGCTGGTGCCGTTTCTGACCTCGGCTTATATGGAGCTGATCCATATCCTCAATCAGCATGAGCGTTTTATTCCGCACCCTGCAAAATATTATAAAGCCGGGATTTTCCTGTATGTGCTGTTTGCTTTTGCCTGCGCGCTGCTCGTTGCTTTGCGAAAAGGAAATCCCAAAAACCTCTGGAGATGGTGCCTCCCGCTCTTTGTATTCGGCGCGGCCTGCCTTTCCATCCAGTTTCCGCTGTCGGCGGTCTATGACCTGAATCTGGTGGAGAGCGTCAATTACAGCGTTCCGATCCATGATTTCCTGAATTTCGGGAAGATTCCTCTGATCCAGCACTATGGCGGACACATGATGACTTCGGTATGGGAGGGGATCTTATACGGGGTCCTGAACGGAGACTATGCAAACGCGTATGTCTGTCCGTACCTTGCCCTGCTCCGTCCCTTCCTGGCGGTGCTGTTCTATTTGCTTCTGAAGGAAGTCTGGGATGAAGAGGCAGCGGTATTTGCCGCTCTGTTTTTCCCGTTTATGGGCTTCTGGTCCTATTTCGGGCTGGGAATGCTGGTCTGCGTCACGGTGGCCGCCTACGTACGCAAAAACACATATCCCCGAGCCGCGTTCGTATGGGGAGCGGCCATCTGGTGCGCGGTTTACCGTCTGGATCTGGGATTTGCGTTCGGCATCGCGATGCTGCTGACTCTGGCCACGTATCTGGCTGTGACAAAAAACCGGACCGCCTTCCGGCAGCTTGCCGTCACAGCGGTGATCTGGACCGCGGCAGGCGTTCTGGCGTGGTTCGGGCTGTGCCTGTCAAGGGGGATTTCTCCGGTTTCGAGGCTCAGGGAGTTTTTGTCCATCACTCTTTCAAACCAGAACTGGGCCTACACGGGGATCGGGGATCCGGGGAAGGCGGTTTTTGGCTGGTGCTATGTCGTTATGCCCTTTTTCATGGCACTCAGCCTGCTTTGCGCCACCCTCTCCAAAGAACTGCGCAGCAGGATCGGCGTCGGCCGGGGGTGTCTGCTGCTGATGCTGGGATGGGCGTATTTTGGAAATTTCTCCCGTGCCCTTGTCAGGCACTCCCTGGAGGAGCCGGCGTCGATCATCGTGATCTGGACCGGCTATCTGTTCCTTGCCGCTTTTGCAGGCGCGTATTTCCTCAGCCGGAAGCTGTTCCTGCCGGTTTTCATGGTTCTGATCCTGTGCAATACCGCACTGACCCAGGAAGACAACTTCGTTTCTGCTTCGATCGCCGAAGGGGCGGTATCCACGCCGGCGCCGATCCTGGAGAGCTGGGAGCCGGGGCGGTTTTCCCTGGAGGATTATGAACTGCAAAACGGAACGACGGAAGGATATCAGACGGAGTGGGAAAAGCGCAGCCATGACCGGGTGAAGGAAGAGAGGGTGAAGCTTCATCCAAATCTCACAGGCTATGCCAACGATTACGCTTTGCTTCTTGGCACCCTGCTGGAAGAGGATGAGACCTTTGTGGATTTTGTGAACAAGACGCTGCTGTACCCTCTTCTTGGGAAAGAGGATCCGGTTTATGTGTCCCAGTCTCCGCTGCAGCTGTCCGGGGAATATTCCCAGGAGCAGTTTGTACGGGAAATCAAAGAGGTTCCTCTCGTGCTGATGCCGTTGGACCCGGACAATTACATCGAGTCCAATGCCTCCGACGGAATATCCAACGCCTTTCGGTATTATCGGATTTCAGAGTACATCTATCAGAACTACGAGCCGCTTTGCCGGTATGGAGAGAAGTATGCCGTCTGGTGCCGGAAGGAAAAAACGGATGCCTTTAAGGAAAAGCTGGCTGTGCTGACCCGGAAAGCCGAATACGTGGATCTGCTGGCAGGAAACGCGGCTGTGCAGAGAGGAAGCGTGGAGCTTACGCCTACCGACGACGGCGCGGTGACAATCCTCTGTACCGGACCGGATCCGATGCTGGCAGAACTGCAGAATATCGTGGATGTCGGCCGGTTCGCGGGCTTTGAGATCCCCATCACGGTGGAATATGAGACAGACCGGGCGGGGACAATGCAGCTGTACTATACGACGCTGCCGGGGGAAGAGTATTCGGAGGAAAAATCAGAAACCGAGAAGATCAGAAAGAGCGGAACCGCTGTTTTCCGGATCCCGGTGACCGGGGACTCACGCCTCAGGCTCGATCCGCCGGAGGGAAGCATCGTCCGGATCCGGTCCCTGTCGGTAAAGCTCCCGGTGGAAGAGATCACTTATGGGTATGACGGCCCGGTTTCGGAAGAAGGCGCTGCTGCGTACACCGGTTCCCTGCACAGGTACAGCCTGAACCAGCTTCCCCGGATCTGGGCTGAAGGGGACAAAAAGAATGCCGCGGCAGGCCGTGTGCTTGCGGAAACGGTACCGCAGGATGGGG
>CACXDR010000358.1 GCA_902766415.1 uncultured Lachnospiraceae bacterium | reverse complement strand
TGCCGTCGCCGGCATCGTCCAGGATGCCGGGATCGTCCGGCCGCACCATCATGGCGCTGACGGCAAAGATCCTGGGGCTCCTCCGGACGGCCTTAAGGAGCGCCCGCACGAAGCCCGGGTCCGCCTCCGTGTCGTTGTTGAGAAGGATCACGTACGGTGTCTTCACGGCCCGGAGCCCTGCGTTCACGCCGCCCGCGAAGCCCAGGTTCTCCTTTTCGTAAAGCGTGGGGATCCCATGCTCCTTCAGCCACGCGGCGCTCCCGTCCGTCGAGCCGTTCTCGACGACCAGGATGTCGAAGTCATCCGTGTCCTGCTTAAACAGCGCCTCGATGCACGCCGGCAGGTACTTCATGCCGTTGTAGTTCGGGATCAGGACGGTCGCCTGTCTCTCTTTCATGCTTTCTCCTCCGCGGCCCTCCGCGCCTTCTCGCGCTCCACGTAGGGCTCGATGCCCGGCATATGGTAGGGCTCGCCGATCTTCTCCTTCGCGAGGTCGCGGAGCGAGAAGTTCGATTTCCTCAGCGTCAGGTTCGGATTATAGTACGGGTCCCCCTTCTCGAGGATCTCCGGCCAGCGGAGCATGAACTTCGCGACCTCCCCGTTGAAGCGTTCCACCTTCTCCGGGGTATCCTCAAGCCCGCGCGACTTTGACTCGTAATGGTGGAACAGCGCGTAGGGATTGTAGACGACCAGCTTCCCGGCCTCCCGGATCTTAAGGCAGAGGTCGATGTCGTTGAACGCCACGGCGAGCTCCTCCGTGAAGCCGCCGACCGAAAGGAACAGCTGCTTTTTCGTCATCAGGCAGGCAGCGGTCACCGCGCTGTAGTCCTGGGCGGTGAGGGCCCTGTGGAAGTAGCTGTTCTGGACCTCGTGGAGGCCTATGAAGGTGTGCCCGGCGATCCCGCCGAAGCCGATGACCACTCCGGCGTGCTGGATGGTGTCGTCCTCGTAGAGGAGACGGCAGCCGACCGCGCCGACATCGTCCCGCTGAAGATACCCCAGCATCTCCCGGATGGAATCCGGGTTGATGAGCTCCACGTCATTGTTCATGAACAGGAGGTACTCCCCGGAGGCGTACTGCACGCCGAAGTTGTTGATGGCCGAGAAATTGAACGGCCCGTCCCAGGTCACCACCCTGACGCACGGGAACTCTGCGCTGATCTTCTTATAGTAGGACCAGGTCTTCTCCTCCGTGGAGTTGTTCTCCACGACGATGAACTCGAGGTTCGGGTAGGTCCCCTTTTCAAGGAGCGGGCGGATCGCGGAGTCAAGGTCCGCCGAATGGTCCTTGTTCGGAATGATCACCGAGACGAGCGGCTCCTCCCTGAGACGGAAGAAGGTGTGGTAGATGCCGTAGTCCACGCCCTTTCTGATGTCCACGACGGAAAGCTCCGGATGGACCCTGCCGTAGTGCGCGCGGATCGCGCGGGCCCCCGCTTCGAAGGCGTAGAGCTTCGACTCCGGATTCGACGCCGTCGAATTCATGTGGCAGCGCCAGTGGTATAGCACCTTCGGGATGTGGACGATCTTCTTCGCGCGCTCTGTCACGCGGAATATAAAATCGTAGTCCTGGGCGCCGTCGTAGGCCGGGTCGAACACGCCCGCCTCCTCCTGGAGCGTACGCTTCACGACGAAGAGGTGGCAGATATAGTTCACGCTTGTCAGCATGTCCTGGTTGAAATCCGGCTTGAAGTTCGGATCAAAGAGCGAGCCGCCGTCCATGTCGAGCTTGTCCTCGTCCGAGTAGATGCAGTCGCAGTCCGGGTCCTCCCGGATGACTCTCCGGCACTCGTAGAGCGCATGCTCGGGGACGATGTCGTCGTGGTCGCAGAGCACGATGAAATCCCCCTGCGCCATGGCGAGGGCCGCGTTCGTGTTGCCCGCGATCCCGCGGTTCTCCCCGAGGACCGTGTACCGGATGCGGGCGTCCTTCTCCGCGTATTCCCGGAGGACCTTTTCCCTGTCCTTCCCCGCGGGGCTTCCGTCCGCAACGCAGACCTCGAATTTCCCGTAGGTCTGGGCAAGCAGGGAATCAAGAAGCTCGCGCAGGTACTTCTCCGGCGTCATGTAGACCGGGATCACGATGGAAAACAGCGGCGCGTCCGGCCCGGGCGTGTCCGCCCTCTGCCGCGAAAGCTCCTCCGCGGCCGGCCGTGTCTTCTCGAACCACTCCGCGTACTCATAGTCGCTGTCCAGGCCCTCGATCTTGTTCTTCGACTTCAGGAACAGGGCGCGCAGCCCGTGCTCCTTGTAATAATCCCAGGCGACCTTCACGGTCTCCATGTTCATGAGGTCATGGATCTTTTCAAGGCGCTTATGCGCGGCGCTCGCGCGCTTCGCGATCAGCTCCTCATTATACTTCACCCGCGCCGTATGCCCCTCGCAGCGGATGACCAGCCAGTAGTCCCTGCCCCGCTCGTAGGGGAAGCGGATGTCGAAGCCGAAGTCCTTGTCATAGACCTGCTTAAAATAGATCTGGCTCACGTCATCGCGGCGCGTCGGGACGATCTTGAATTCCACCGGCTGCTTCTTCGCGTCAAGGACCTGGTAGGTGACGCCCGACTTCGGGTCCTTTCCGACGACCCATCCGTTCAGCGTGATATAGTTCTCCCTGACGCGCACAACGTCGATCTTGTACTTCATATGCTTTACTCTTCGTCCTTACTGAAGTTGATCCGCTCCTCCTCGATGACCAGCGGGCGCTTCATCACGCGCTGGTTGATCGTCAGGATATACTCTCCCATCATCCCGATAAAGAAAAGGATCACGGACCCGAGGAACAGCATCCCGATGAGCAGCGGCGCAAGGCCTGCCTGGAAGCGGTCCCACCAGATGATCTTCATGACCAGGTAGATGAACGCGATCAGCAGGCTCAGGGCCGCGGTGACCGCCCCCACGAAGGTCGCGAGCCGCAGCCCGAACTTCGTGTAGGACGTGATGGAAAGCATGGCCGCGTCATAGAGCTTGTAGAAATTGTTGCTGGTCTTGCCCGCGCGGCGCTTCGGCTGGTCGTACGGGATCTCCTTCCTGCGGTAGCCGAGCTCCGCGACGATCCCGCGGAG
>CACXDR010000357.1 GCA_902766415.1 uncultured Lachnospiraceae bacterium | reverse complement strand
GCCCTCTCCGGCACCCGCCTGAACAGCGGCTTCATCGCCGGATCCGGCCTCTTCGCCTCCGCCCGCTTCTTCAGGCGCGGGCTCTTCATAGGCCTCCTCACCGGAGGCTTCCTCCTGCGCGGTGCTTTCCGGCGCCCGCGCGGCGGTCTCCTGTGTCCTGGCAGCAGTCTCGGGCGCCCTGGCTGTGGTCTCCGGTGCCCGCGCGGTGGTTTCCGCAGCGGCAGAGGTCTCCGCAGCCGTCGTTTCCGCGGCGCTGCTGCTCTCCGCGGCGGGTGATGTCTCCGCCTCAGAGGACGTTTCCGTCTCCGCGGCGGATGCTGCCGCGGTGGTTTCCTTTTCCTTCTTCGAGTTCTTTTTCTTTTTTGAAGCCTTCGTCTCTTCCGAAGCCTTCACCGCGTCCCTTGTCTCGGCAGCCTCCGAGGCAATGATCCGGTTCTGTTCCTCAGCCCATCTCGCGTATTTCCGCTGGTCCGCCCGGTCAAGGCGGTAGAAAAGGAACAGAAGCAGTGCCCCGGCAACGATCAGAACTTTGATGATGCGGTCACGGTCCATGTCAGCAGTTCCTCTCTTTACTCTTCTTCATTCTCAAGATCACTGATCAGACCGTACAGATACTGCCCGTAGTGAGTCTTCTCCATTTCCTGCGCGGACTCGCGGAGAAGGTCCACCGTGATCCAGCGGTTCTTCAGCGCCTGCTCCTCCGGGCAGCCCACGATCTTGCCGCTTCGCTGCGCCGTGCGGATGGCGCCCGCCGCCTCGTAGAGGCTGTCGGCATTGCCCGCGTCGAACCAGGTATATTCACTGCCGAGCGCTTCCACATTTAAAAGCCCGTCCTTCAGGTACTCGTTGTTGACAGCGGTGATCTCAAGCTCTCCGCGCGCCGAGGGAAGGATCCTCCCGGCGATCTCCACGACCCGGTTGTCATAGAAATAGAGTCCCGGGACAATGTAGTTCGACTTCGGGTGCTTCGGCTTCTCCTCGATGGACAGCGCCTTGCCGTTCTCGTCGAACTCGACGACGCCGAACGGACGCGGGTCATTGACGTAGTAGCCGAAGATGGTCGCGGGCTTTGCCTCCTTCACGATCCTGCGGAGCTTTTTCCTCAGGACGGGACCGTAGAAGATGTTGTCGCCGAGGATCAGGCATACAGAATCGGTGCCGATAAAGTCAGCGCCGACGATAAACGCGTCCGCGATGCCCCTCTGCACCTTCTGTTCAATATACTCGATATGGACGCCGAGCCTGCTCCCGTCCCCGAGAAGGTCGACGAACGGCTGCATGTCGTCCGGCGGGACGATGATCAGGATGTCCCTGATCCCGGCCTGCATAAGAACGCTCAGCGAATAGTAGATCAGCGGCTTGTCATAGACCGGCAGAAGCGGCTTGCAGACAGGCTTCGTGATCGGATAAAGGCGTGTTCCCTTACCCGCGGCAAGTATGATCCCTTTCATGGCAGTCCTCCTTTTTTCCATAAGAGATGCACATCCAGAAAATTATACCATATTTGCCGCGGCAATGGACGCCTCATTTTGTATAACTTGAAAGGAACTGCTTCGTGCGCTCCATCTGCGGGTTGCCGATCACCTGGGCAGCCGGCCCCTGCTCTTCGATCACGCCGTGGTCCATGAAGATCACGGTGTCCGCGACGTCGCGCGCGAAGGCCATCTCGTGGGTAACGATGATCATGGTGGTCCGCTTTTCCGCAAGCGAACGGATCACGCGGAGGACCTCCCCCGTGAGCTCAGGATCCAGCGCCGAGGTCGGCTCGTCAAAGCACAGGATGTCCGGGTGCAGTGCCAGCGCCCTGGCGATCGCCACGCGCTGCTGCTGTCCGCCGGAAAGCTGGTGCGGATAGTTCCCCTCGCGGTCGGAAAGCCCCATCTGGCGGAGCAGCTCCCTTCCCCGGTCACGGATCTGGTCCGGGGTATCGCCGGTCTCGGACGCGCGGAGCGTCGGCGCGAGGCAGACGTTTTCCAGCGCGGTGTACTGCGGGAACAGGTTGAACGACTGGAACACCATCCCGAAGTGCAGGCGCTTCCTGCGGATGCTCTCCTCCCCGAAGGTCTCCGGGACGGAGGAATCGAACAGCGTCTCGTCCTTCACGCGGATCACGCCGCTGTCGGGCATCTCAAGGAAATTCAGGCAGCGGAGCAGCGTCGTCTTTCCGCTTCCCGAGGAACCGATGATCGAGACCACCTGCCCCTCGTCCATGGAAAAGCTGATGTCCTTCAGGACCGACGTGCCGCCGAAGCCCTTTTTCAAGTTCTTTACGTCAAGTATGGTCATGTTCTCCCCTCCTTACCGGAAATATCCGAGCTTCTTCTCGATCCTGCCGAACAGGATCGTCAG
>CACXDR010000356.1 GCA_902766415.1 uncultured Lachnospiraceae bacterium | reverse complement strand
GAGTCCTTCCTCGATAACCGCGCGCTTTTTGAAGCGGAGAAGGATTTCCTGCCTGACGGCTTTATGGAGGATCTCCGGAGGGGCGCGCGGGAGCGCGGCCTTGAGGAACAGCCGGTGGTCAATGTGGACCAGCCGGTCGTCGAGGAGAAGAAGGACGAGCAGGTCGTCGGGGAGAAGAAGGACGAGCAGGTCGTCGATGTGATCCAGCCGGCCGTCGAAGAAGTAAAGAAGGAAGACGAGAAGAAGGAAGAGCTGGCCGCCAACGAAGAAAAGAAGGAAGAGGAAAAGCAGGACCAGCAGGACGCGGAAGATGAAGGGCCCCTGGTCGAAGACAGTAAGGATGATCCGCGGCCCGTTTACAAGGCGGAGATCAACCAGGTCTATGAGATCAAGGCTCTGCCCAGGGACGAGCTGAACGATATGATCACCGGACGCAACCAGATCCAGGAGGTCAATGAGGCAGGCGCCGGCGTAGACGCTCCTGCGCGGAGGAACAGCGCCCAGCTTGCTGACGAGATCCGTTCCGCGGCTACAGCCGGGCAGGCACGCAATGCTCTGGAGACTCTGCTTGACGGCATGGGAAGAGTGTTTGCAGACAGGCGGCCTAAAGAATTTGGAGATTTTGCGCTCCAGGCGCTCATGAAAGACGCCGAGAATCTTCAGAAGAGACTGGACAAGGAAGCCCTTACCGCAGGCAAGGAGCTTAAGGATCTTCCGGTGTCGGAAAGGAACCGGAAGAGGCTGGAAAAATTTGCCGGCCATGTCGCCGAATGGTCCGGAAATTATCCGGATTTGGCAAAGACGCTGGATGCCAGGCCTGAGGGCCTGGATGTCACAGAAGTGAAGCAGGAGGAAGAAAAGAATCCTGAGGACCTGAAGGAGGAAAAGAAGCCAGAAGATAAGAACGAGATCCTCGAGGAGAACCTGAACAGCATCAACATTATTGAGGAGAACCCGAACCGGATCAACATTATTAAAGAGGACCAGGACCAGATCAACACCGACAAGGCGAAGAAACCGTCCCAGTTCGACGTCATTCAGGAGAACCCGAATCGGATCAATATCATAAATGATGAATCCGCGCCGAAGCCTTCGTTTGTCCGCACGGAGCGCGGGCTTCTGGAGGATTTCCCCGTGATCAGTACCGCTGAGCAGTACGGTCTGTTCCTGACGTCCTTAAAGGAAACCTTCGAGCACGCGAAAGCGGAGATGCAGAAGGAGGGCGCGCTCGACGCCCTTTCCAGGGAAGACCGGAAATTCATGCATCGCCATGTGAATTTCGGAGACGGGAAGGACTGGAAAAAGGACCCGATAGTCACCGAAATAGCGAGGAACGTCAGCAGGATCAGCGGGAACGGCACTGTCACCATCGACGGGCTTATCGACACGGTCAACAAGGAGCTTGAATGGAACAGCACAAAGAAAGGGAAGCTTTCAAAGCAGGACGAGGCACGCGCGTCAAAGACGCGGTATGCTCTGAACCGTCTGGTACAGTACGGAAAGGACGACGTCCTTAAGGATTTTGTCCGCGACGGTGTCCGTAATTACACGAGCCCGGCCCTTCAAAGTGAGGTTTCCAGATCATTAGACTCCGATGTCGCGAGGATAGGCGGCATCGAGAGAATGGGAAGGATCAGGACGAAGGAGCAGCTCTCATGGTACTTCGGCGGCCTGATAAACATGATCAATGAGGGACAGCAGGCCTATTCATTGGACCTGGAAATCAAAAAGATGGCCAATACTTCCGATAAGCAGATCTGCCTTTCCGAGGGGGGAAAGATAGAGGACACGGAATACGGAAACTACATCTATAAAGAGATCATGGCTCGGGCAGACATGATCGAAAAGATGAACCAGGAGGATAAGAAGGGAAAGAAAAAGAAGCGTAAGGCCGATTCGACGGAGCGGTCATCTTACGTGTTAGCGGCAATGCAGGGAGTCCTGTCCACGGAGGTCTCTATGCTGGAAGGGAGAGAAGATGGTTCCCTTTCCGCAGGGGCACAAATGAAAGCGGCGGATCTCCGCAGGGTGTGCGAGAGAGTGCTGGAAAATGATATACCAAACAAGACCGTTAAGGATTATGTCGGGATGTACATCCGAAACGTGGGGCGTTTCGTCGAAAAACCGAAGAAGCCGGAGAAGAAGCCGGAGGAGCTGGCTGAAAACGAGGAAGTCAGGATCTGGACGATCATGGAAGACGGCGAAGAGATCACCCTCAGGAAGAAAAAGGGCAAGGACATTGAGGTCCTTGACGATGAGGGGAATCCCGTAATCGATACCTATAAACGTGACGAGACCGGAAGACGTGTTTTTGGAAGGGGTAAATCATGTTATGAAGAAAAGCTTTACTACTACCTGGAGGAGAATAAGGACAAACTGACGCCGTCCCAGCTGGAGGACAAGCAGCTTCTCTATGATTATAATTACAAGGAGCTCCGTAAAAAGCACGGAGTGCCGGAAGATGGACTTAAGGAAGAAGAAGAAGCAGAGAAATTCCTTGAGGACGAGGTGAAGAGAGGCTTCCGGCCGGTGAATAACAGAAATCCGGTCGTCCCGCCGGTGAATAACGGAAATCCGGTCGTTCCGCCGGTGAACGTGAACGTCCCGCCGGCAGGCAGGCAGAATATCCTGCCGGTGCAGGTCCCGGACCTTCCGCCGGTGATCCGTCCCGAGGCCAATAAGGAAGGACAGCAGAAGAAGGACGAGGTCGGGCTTGATGATCTGATCAACAAAGAGAAAAACGGAGACAAGCCTGAACAGAAGCCCGAAGAGAAGCCTGAAGAGATGCCTGAAGTTAAAAAGGCCCCTCCTGCATATGTCACGTATAAGGAAGAGACCCCGAAATTGAAGCTTGGGGAGACCGGCGAGGGAGGAGAAATTGAGATGTTCCTGCCGGTCCTCAAGGAGAACTGTGAAAAGCTCAGGCTTTCCATGGAAAAGGAGAAGCGTTTCGAAAAAGGCTCCAATCTCCTGCCGGTAAAGAACTGGCTTCTCCAGGTCGAGGAAACAGCCGGAAACATCATCAAGAATCCGGACCGCAGCGCCGCGCAGTACGCCAACGATATGGTAAAGCTGACCCGTACCTACCATCGGCTGAGCCACCTCGAACAGCAGAACATTAAATATGGTAATAAGAAGGGCAGCCTCAAGGAGGATGAGCTTATAAGGAAGGTCACCCTCGGACTTACGGAAGGGCTCCATTCCGAGAGCGATCAATCGATTCCGGAGAAGAAAAAAGGCCAGAAATATGATCCGGAGTTTGAACTTGCGAAGAGGACCCTTCTCGGGATCGGCCAGGTCTTCACCAGAGAAAAGAACACTGCGACGCTCAAAGCCGCCGACCGGGCGCTCCGGCCGGAATATACGGATCGTCTGCTCGCCGCCGCGGATCACATGAAGGAACTGAACAAGGCGCCGAAGGAGAACAAGGGAGCGTACCTTGCGTTCTATGAGAAGCTTCAGCAGTTTGCAGGCTTTGTGAAAAATAAGAACGCCGACCCCGATGATCCTGAGGGCAAACAGAGAAAGCAGAGGATCTCCGAGGCAGCGCTTGAGCTGCGCAACGCCGCCGCCCAGTATTTCAACGGCCGCGGAGTCTCGAAGAAGGGCAACAGTCTTGAAAACCAGCAGTATAACTGCGGTCTTTACTGCCTCATGCTGCTGGATCCCGACCTTGCGAAGACTCTGGGCCGGAAGGCACAGGGCAAGTACGATATGACGGACAGCGTCCACCTCAAGTATGAAAACATCGTACACAACGAGGGCGAGCTTCTTAAGACCTATGTCCCGAAGTATAAGGACAAGCGGACCGATCCGAAAACGACGGATGATTTCCGTAAGCTCGCGACACAGGAGAACGTTGACAGCCTGGTGTCGCTGTATGACATGATGGAGCGTGAGGACAATACGTTCCACTGGAGGTCCGGCGCGTACAAGACCCTGATGGAGAAGCTCGGCGAGCTCAAGAACGCGAACAGGCATTTCCTTGACCAGAATAATGCTGAGCAGGTCGATGCCATGGCACAGCGGCTGAAGGATGTAAAGGAAGCCCTTGACGCGTACGTGCCGAAGCATGTGGGAAAGAGGTATTCCAACGACAACCGCCGTTTCAATATCTCGCTCTCGATGCAGTACCTGCTTGCGCCGGAAGCCGCGAGGCAGAATGCGGCGCGGAGCCAGACGCTGAATCCGGATCTCTCCGGCGGGCTGAAGCTTGCGGGCAGGAACGAGAAGCTGACGCTGGACCGCCTTGCCCTCTGCGTCACAGGAGCCGCAAAGCAGAAGAACTCGGATTATCTGCTCAACGAAAAGAAGAGGAAAACGCAGATCAAACTGAAGAACTTTGAAGAGGAACTCCTTCTGAAGCAGAAAGAGCAGGAGAAGAACGAAGAAGAAAAATCGAAAGGAAAGAAAAAGTAAGAAGGGCTGCGGTAAAGGGAAGTAATGAAAAAAACTGTTCTGACATCCAGGTTCTTCGCGGTAACGAGAGTCAGCTTTGCCGGGCTGATGCAGGTAAACATCCTGGGCCTGGCAAAACAGGCTGTTGCCGGACAGCTGATCGGCCCGGAGGCTGTGGCAGGCATCTCCGTCATGCTTCCGGTCGCTACGCTCCTTTCGTTCCTGGGAAACGTGATCGGGACCGGGACCACGATGCTGGCTTCCTACGCGCAGGGGCGGGGAGACCGGCAGGAGGTGAACCGGCTCTACAGCCAGGGACTTGTCATGTGTATTGCAGGAGGGCTGTTTATGACAGCCCTCCTTGCCGTGCTTCGTGAGCCGTTCCTTTCGGGCTGGCTTGGGACAGGCAGCGCGGTCCGGACCCATGCGGACGCGTACTACAAAGGGCTGCTGCTTCTCCCGCTCCCAGTTCTCCTGAGCAGCTACTTCTTTTACTTTTCCGTGGAGGAAGGGATGGAGTCGGTCTCCTACAGTCCCTTCGTCGTCAGCCTGGTCCTGAGCGTGATCCTGGGATACCGCTTCGGGACCTACGGCATCGTGCTCTCGACGCTGGCGGCCACAGTGCTCGAGGTCTGGTGCAACTCATCCTTCCTCCGGAATGAAAAGTGCCTCCTGAAATTCTCAAAGGGGCTGGAATTAAGGTCGGCGGCGGGGACGATGCTCCGGGGGAGCTATACTTCCGTGGGGATGTTCTGCCTTGCGCTGTTTCCTCTCCTCACCACGCGGTTTATCGCGGCAGAGTTCGGTGATGACCATATCGTCGTACTGTCCTGCGTCATGAGCGTTCTTACTCTGGTCATCTCCTTTTCACTGGGGATCTCAGACGCGCTGCAGCCTATGATCTGCCAGTATTATGCGGAGGGCAACCACCTGAACGTCCGGAAGATCATGGGGCAGTGCCTTGAAACGATATTTCTCCTGTCAGGATCCGCGCTGATCGTTACGGAATGCTTCGCGGAGGTGCTGCCGCTGGTTTTCGGCGTGACGGACCCGGAGATCGCAGCGGCTTCCGCGCGGGCGCTCCGCGTGATCGCGGTGTTCATGCCGGTGCTGAGCTTCCTGATGGTCATCAGCACTTATTATGTTTTCATGGTCGAGGCGGGCTACGGCGTAGCGATCCAGCTGGTCACCCTTCTGGTGCTGCCGTATCTGTTCCTCCGGGGCTTTTCCTTCCGGATGGGAAACGACGGGATCTGGATCGGGACAGGGGCCGCCTATACGACCGCGCTGGTCCTTTTCCTCCTGTTCGCACGGTACCTGGACAAGTCCTTCGGCCACGCCAGGGACGGCCTTTTCCTTCTTGACAAAAGAAACATGGCCAGACAGATCTCCCTTGACTGCAGCGGGACGGAGACCGGCGTCCTGGACTGCCTGGACGAGGCGGACCGGAGGCTCAGGGAAGCCGGGATCCCGGCGCTGAAGCGCACGAAGGCGGAGCTCCTCATGGAGGAGATCGGCATGGCGGTCGTAGAATATGAGCGCGGCAGGGAATCCTGGCACAGCCGGGATTTCCAGATCGAATTCACCCTTTTCCCGGGAGAAAAACCGGAGGACGCGCTGAAGCTGGTCATCCGGGACAACGCGGAGGCAAGGGATATCGGGGGCGAGGATGAAATGCTCGCTTCCATGAGGGAGTATGTCGCGGAGCGTGTCGCGATGACGACGGACCGGCGCCTGTTCCTGCCGAACGGCCACGAGAACCGCCAGGTGTTCTACATCTGACCGGAAAAGATGGCGCCGCCTTATGCATAGACATGATTCCTGTGTTATAATTATCCATGGCAGCCAGAGGCTTATAAGGAGATGCAGGAATGAATGTCATATTGAAACAGGACGGCGGGACTTTGTGCATTGCCCCCGAGGGACGGCTGGACTCGCGTACTGCGCCGGAGCTCGAAAAAGTGGTAGAGGGCAGCCTCAACGGGGTCACGGACCTGACTTTTGATTTTGAAAAAATAGAATATATCTCTTCGGCAGGTCTCAGAGTCCTTCTTGGAGCTCAGAAGATCATGGCGCGGAAGGGCACCATGAGGATCGTGAATCTGAACGAGATCGTGCTGAAGATCTTCGAGATGACCGGTTTTAACGATATTCTGCCGATCGAATAACGGGAAAATGCTCCCGGACGAAGGAGAGTACATATGGCAATCGTAACAGGAACCATGGAAAACGGAAAACTTACGGCAGCGTTTCACGGAAGGATCGATTCCACGAACGCGTCGCAGGCGGAAGCCGAGCTGAACGAGCTGCGGGCGGCTTATCCGGGATGTACGACCGTCATTGACTGTGAGGACCTCGATTATATTTCAAGCGCAGGCCTCCGCATGATCCTCCGGTTAAGGAAAGCGGACCGGGAAGCTGCTGTCATAAACGCGGGACCGGAGCTCTACGAAATATTCGAGATCACGGGCTTTACGGAGATGCTTCCGGTCTCAAAGGCGTACCGCAGGCTCTCGGTCGAGGGCTGCGAGGTGATCGGCAGCGGTTCGAACGGAATGGTATACCGGATCGACCCGGAAACGATCGTCAAGGTCTACCGGAACCCGGACAGCCTCGCGGATATCAAGCATGAGCGCGAGGTGGCGCGCAGGGCCCTGATCCTCGGGATCCCGACGGCGATCCCGTACGACGTGGTACGTGTCGGGAATTCCTACGGTTCCGTATTTGAGCTCCTGAACGCGACCTCGTTCTCGAAGCTGATCAGCAGTGACCCGGAGAATCTCGACCACTATATTGCTCTCTACGTGGACCTCCTTAAGAAGATCCACGCGGCGGAGACGGATGACCAGGAGCTTCCGGACCAGCGTCTGACCGCGATCGGATGGGTGAAGTGGCTCGAGCCGCATCTCCCGCGGGACCAGTATGAGAAGCTTCTGTCCCTTGTCGAGGCGGTGCCCCCGTCCAGGCACATGCTCCACGGCGACTACCATACGAAAAACCTGATGATGCAGGACGGGGAAGTCCTGCTGATCGATATGGACACGCTGGCGGTCGGCAATCCCGTATTTGAGTTTTCGTCGATCTGGCTCGCGTTCGTGGGCTTCGGCTCGCTTGACCGTTCCGCGGTCGAGAGCTTCATCGGTGTTTCCATTGCCCAGGCGGACAGGATCTGGAGCGAGACCCTCCGGCTGTATTTCGGTACGGACGATGCGGACTTCCTTATGAAGAAGGAGCTCCAGTGCCGCGTCGTTGCGTATGCCCGGCTCCTGCGGCGGACCATAAAGCGCGCTCCGGAAAACACCGCCCTGATCGCGCACTGCAGGGAGCAGCTTGCCCGGATCCTTCCGGAGATGGATACCATCGCCTACTGACCCGGGACCGGCAGTGCCGGAAACGCGAAGGGCGGTATCTGAAACCGAATCAAAAAATGAAAACCGTTTTCATATTGACTTTTTCCCGGAATGGGATACAATATGAAAACGGTTTTCATTATTGTGGCAGAAAAGCTTACGCAGGCGTAAGCTTTTCTTTAACGGCGGCATCTGCCGCGGAGGCGACCATGGCGATCAAGGCACAGTACAGGACAAAACAGAGGGAAGAGCTGGTCTCGTACCTTAAGAGCATTCCAGGAAGGCACTTCACCGCTGCCGACATCGTCCGCTATTTCAGCGGGCGCGGGACGTCGATCGGGACGGCGACGGTGTACCGCCAGCTCGACCGCATGGTCGAGGAGGGACTCGTCAACAAGTACTTCATCGACGAGAACTCGGGTGCCTGCTTTGAGTATATCGCGCCGGAAGAGAACTGCCACCATCCGCGCTGCTACCACTGCAAATGCGAAAAGTGCGGGCGGCTCATCCATCTTGAGTGCAGTGAGATCACGGAGCTTGAGGAGCACCTCTCGGAGCATCACGGCTTCCGGATCGATCCCATGCGCACCGTGTTCTACGGGATCTGCGGGGACTGCCGCGGGGAAGGGAAGGACTGAACTTTTATGGCGGAACTGACATGCAGGGACCTGGTCCTCGGGTATGACGGGGAGGTCCTTGTGAAGGACCTGAGCTTTCAGGTAAATAAAGGAGATTATCTCTGTATCGTCGGGTCGAACGGCTCCGGGAAATCAACGCTCATGCGGACCATCCTGCACCTGCAGGCGCCTATGAGCGGGACCGTCGAGTACGGCGACGGGCTCCGGCCGAACGAGATCGGGTACCTGCCGCAGCAGACGCTGGTGCAGAGGGACTTCCCGGCCTCGGTGCGGGAGATCGTCCTGTCCGGCTGCCAGGCGCGGTGCGGCCTCCGTCCCTTCTATAACCGGGAGGAAAAGCAGCTTGCGGAGGAGAGCATGGAACGGCTCGGGATATCGTCCTTCGCGGACCGGTGCTACCGGGAGCTTTCCGGCGGGCAGCAGCAGCGGGTCCTTCTGGCGCGCGCGCTCTGCGCGACAAGGCGCCTCCTGCTTCTCGACGAACCGGTCACGGGCCTGGACCCGAAGGTCACCGCGGAGATGTACCAGCTGATCCGGAAGCTGAACCGGGAGGGGATCTCGGTCATCATGATCTCGCACGACGTGCACGCCGCGGCAAAATACGCGAGCCATATCCTCCACATCGGCAGGGACATGTTCTTCGGCCCGGTAGAGCTGTACCGGCAGAGCAAGGCCGGAAAGCGGTACCTGAACCTGGAAGCGGAGGACGATGCAGACCGGGAGGCCGGGAACCCGGAGGCGGGAGATCTTGCAGACCGGGAGGCCGGGAGCCCCGAAACGGGAGACCTTGCAGACCGGGAGGCCGGGAGCCCTGAGGCGGGGGACCTGGCCGGCGCGGAGGCAGAGGAGACGGGACCGGCTGACGGGACCGGGGAAGGCGGTGAGAAGAGGCCATGACTGCAAAGCTTGCCCTGTATTTTTCCTATCCGTTCGTGCGGTACGCGCTGATCGTCGGCGTCCTGATCGCGCTCTGCTCGTCGCTGCTCGGCGTCACGCTGGTGCTGAAGCGCTTTTCGTTCATCGGGGACGGGCTGTCGCACGTGGCGTTCGGGGCCATGGCGATCGCTTCGGTGCTGAACCTTACGGACAGCATGGTGCTGGTCCTGCCGTTCACGGTCGTGGCGGCGGTGCTTCTCCTGAGGGTCGGCCAGAACGCGAAGATCAAGGGGGACGCGGTCATCGCCATGGTGTCCGTGGGAGCCCTCGCGATCGGCTACCTGCTCATGAACATCTTCTCCACGTCCGCGAACATCTCGGGGGACGTGTGCAGCACCCTGTTCGGATCCACCTCGATCCTGACGCTCTCTCTTTTTGAGGTCCGCCTCTGTGTCGCCCTCTCAGTCGTGGTCGTACTGGTCTTTGTGGTCTTCTACAACAAGATCTTCGCGGTGACCTTCGACGAGAGCTTCGCGATGGCGGTCGGGACACCGGTGAACCGCTATAACCTGATGATCGCGGTGATCATCGCGGTGATCATCGTCCTTGCCATGAACCTGGTCGGGTCGCTGCTTATCTCCGCGCTGGTCATCTTCCCCGCGCTGTCCGCCATGCGTGTGTTCAAGAGCTTCCTTTCCGTGACGGTCTGCTCCGCGGTCCTTTCCGTGGTCTGTTCTGTCGCGGGACTCCTTGTCTCGATCCTTGCGGGGACCCCGGTCGGCTCCACGATCGTCGCGGCGGATATCCTGGCTTTTTTCCTTTTCGCCGCTGCCGGGAAGGCCGCCGGCAGACAGTAAGGATTTTGTAAGCAAATTTTCTGTTCAGTTTTCAGAATTATGGGCTATGATAAAAACGTAAAAAGGGTTGATCGGGCAACGGAAGGCCCGGACAGGAAAGGAGTTTTTATATGAAGAAGCTGCACTTTATCGCCGTGACGATTCTTTCCGCGGCACTTGCGTTCGGCATGACGACCGCTGCGTTCGCGGCCAACTACACCGACCCCATCAAAAAAGTCGAGCTTGAGCTGAACTATGATCTCCACACCGGTATGACGAAGGAAGATATCGAGGTCAGCTGCGATACGGACGGCGTTTCCTCCGTCTCGATCTCCAATATCGCGAACACGACCTACGGAAAGCGTCCCACCATCACCCTGAAGGTGAAGGCGGACACAAGCGACGGCTATTACTTTGATTCCAGCGATGCAGGACGCTTTAAGAGTGCTGCCGGCTTTTCGCTGAGCGGCGACGATGCGGAGTACAAGAGCTCCAAGCGCGGAAGCAACTCCTCCGTGACCGTGGCGCTGCGTCTACCGAAGATCGGCGGAGACGACAATTCCGGCCTGGAGGTCCCGAGCGTTTCCTGGGACGTCGATACGGGCGTGGTCTCCTGGGAGGAGGCGGAGGATGCCGACAAGTATTCGGTCAAGCTTCTCCGCGGCTCTTCCACGAAGAAGACCGTTACGACGACCGGAACTTCCTATGATTTCTCCGGCGACCTGAACAGCTATGGCACCGGCTACTACACCGTCAGGGTCAAGGCCTACGCGGGCAATTACTCCGGCGAGTGGGAGGAGTCCGAGGAGCTTGAGGTCGACGATGAGAACAAGGGGACCTTCAGAGGAAACGGCGGTTCCTCGGGCGGATATTCCGGCGGCTCCTCCGGCGGCGCATGGCTGAGGGACGGCAACGGCTGGTGGTACTGCAACCCGGACGGCTCCTACACGAGGAACAACTGGCAGCAGATCAACGGCGGCTGGTATTTCTTCAACGCGAGCGGCTACATGGTCACCGGCTGGCTTCAGGATCCGAGGTCCGGCCTCTGGTACTACCTGAGCGAGGCGAATGACTCTTCGCTCGGCCGTATGGTGACGAGCTCCTACATCAACGGCTACTACGTCAACGCGGACGGTGTCTGGGTCCGCTGATGCAGGCGTAAGGTTCTGCTGAGGCAGGCGTAAGGGTCTGCTGAAGCAGCCGTAAGGGTCTGCTGAGGCAGGCGTAAGGGGCCGGCAGCGGCAGACAGTTTACAGATCAAAATGAGAAAGGGCGGTTCCCCGGAAGGGGGACCGCCTTTTTCTTTCCCGGAGGGCAGGAAGCCCGCTCATCCCGCCCTGAACTATGATAGAATAAACATACCGGAAAACAACAGAAAAGGAGGCGTATCATGATCGATTATGCGGAAGGCTCAGGAAAACAGTACCATACCGGCGTGGGCCCGGGGGACGTGGGAAGATACGTCATCCTTCCGGGGGATCCGAAGCGCTGTGAGAAGATCGCCGCGCATTTTGACGGGCCGCGCTTCGTCGCGGACGTCCGCGAGTTCGTCACCTGGACGGGGACGCTCGACGGGGAGAAGGTCAGCGTGACCTCGACCGGCATAGGAGGCCCGTCCGCGGCGATCGCGCTGAATGAGCTCGTAAAATGCGGCGCGGACACATTTATCCGCGTCGGCACCTGCGGAGGCATGCAGGACGAGGTCCTCGGCGGGGATATCGTGATCGCGACCGGCGCGGTCCGGATGGAGGGCACCAGCCGCGAATTTGCCCCGATCGAGTATCCGGCGGTCCCGGACCTGGGCGTCACGAACGCCCTGGCGGAGTCCTGCAGGGAGCTCGGCTTCCGCTTCCATACGGGCGTGGTCCAGTCAAAGGATTCCTTCTTCGGGCAGCACGAGCCGGAGATCATGCCGGTAAGCTATGAGCTTGAAAACAAGTGGAACGCCTGGCTCCGCATGGGCTGCCTTGCGTCGGAGATGGAGGGGGCCGCGCTTTTCATCGAGGGAAGCTTCCTCCGCGTCCGCACCGGTGCCTGCTTCCTGGTCGTCGCGAACCAGGAGCGGGCGAAGAAGGGCCTTCCGAACGCCCAGGTGCACGATACGGAGCAGGCCATCACCGCAGCGGTCGAAGCGGTCCGCCGCCTGATCAGGAGGGACAGGGAAAATGGATGACAGGGAGCTGTACGAACGCGCCGTGAAGGCGCGGGAGTTTTCCTATTCCCCGTATTCACGTTACCGTGTCGGGGCGGCCCTTCTCGCGAAGGACGGCCGCGTGTTCACGGGCTGCAATATCGAGAACGCGGCGTACGGGCCGTCGAACTGCGCGGAGCGGACCGCCTTCTTCAAGGCGGTGAGCGAGGGCGTGACGGAGTTTGAAGCCATCGCGGTCGCCGGAGGACGGGAAGGAGCGGAGTTCCTGGATTTCTGCCCGCCCTGCGGGGTCTGCCGGCAGGTCATGGAGGAGTTCTGCGAAAGGGACTCGTTCCGCGTCATCATGGGCAATTCCGCCGGAAAGCTCCGCGCGCTGACGCTGTCGGAGCTTTTACCTTACAGCTTCGGGGCGGAAAATACAGAGAGGTAGGAAGACAGGAAGAAATGGACGAAAGAGAGAAGCGCATCCTTGCGCACTGTGATCATACGCTGTTAAAGCAGGAGGCCTCCTGGGACGATGTGAGGGCAGTCCTTGACGATGCCGTGAAATACGGCACGGCATCCGCCTGCATCAGCCCCTGCTACGTGAAGCAGGCGAAGGAGTACGCGGGGGACAGGCTGAAGATCTGTACTGTGATCGGGTTCCCGAACGGGACCCACACGACGGCGGCGAAGGTCTTCGAGACGGAGGATGCCGTGAGGAACGGCGCGGACGAGATCGACATGGTCATCAACATCGGCCGGCTGAAGGCAGGTGAGACGGAGGCGGTCCTCGGGGAGGTGAAGGCGGTGCGCGCCGCGTGCCCCGGCAAGGTGCTGAAGGTGATCATCGAGACCTGCCTCCTGACGGACGAGGAAAAGGTCCTGATGTGCGGGATCGTGACCGAGGCGGGCGCCGATTATATCAAGACCTCGACAGGCTTCGCGGGGGGCGGCGCAACACCGCATGACGTGGCGCTGTTCGCGGAGCATGTGGGCCCCGGCGTGAAGATCAAGGCGGCAGGCGGCATCTCCTCGCTTGACGACGCGGAGGAGTTTCTCCGGCTCGGCGCCGACCGGCTCGGGACCAGCCGGATCGTGAAGATCATAAAGGAAACGGAAAAGGGCTGAGGAGGTGCAGACATGGGATTTCCTTACAGGAGGATCTTCCTCATCTGCGCGGGCCCTGCGGAGATCTTTTCCGTTGCTGACGCTGAGCGGGCAGGCGGCCGGGAAAGGCCGGCGGAAGCCCTTCTCATCCCGAACCTCCGCCGCCTCGGGCTTGCGAACTTCATGCGCTTCCGGACCGTGGAGCCCTGCAAGTGCCCTTCCGGGCGATACATCGCGCTTCGCGGAGACGCGGTCGGGACGGACTCGGAAAGCGGGCTCCTTGAGATGATGGGGGCAGGACCCGCGGGTAATGCAGGAGGCCCCGGCAGGCGGACGGCGCCGGAGGCTCTGAAGGCGCACGGGGATGATGTGATCTGTATCGGCAGGGCGGCAGATCTTTTCAGAGAACGCGGGATCGCAGCTTGCGTGAAGACGGACACCTGGGAAGAGGCCATGGACGAAGCCGTCGCAGCGTCGGGACGCGCCTTTACGGGGCTGTGCCTCGTGGACGCGGAATTCGGGAGCGTGAGCTCCGGAAATGCGGGGCCTGCGGATCCGGACGCGGCCGGCGGTGCTTCCACGGCGGCGGAGATACTTGAGCGGTTTGACCAGAAGCTTGGACAGTTTTACGACGTCCTCACAAGCAGCGACCTCCTGCTCTTCACGGCAGTCCGCGGAAGCGGGGCCGGCAGCGTGACCGGCGGCGGTGCGCTGCCGCTGATCGGCTGGTCACCGAATATCATGAACGGAACAGGCGGGCGGCTTCCTGGCGCCGCTGCGGCAGGGGTGATCGGCGCCGCGGTCTGCGCGAACTTCGGGGCGGAATTCCCCGGAGCGTACGCGGGCGCCTCGCGG
>CACXDR010000355.1 GCA_902766415.1 uncultured Lachnospiraceae bacterium | reverse complement strand
GTCAGGGAAGCCTTCGCCGCGGCAGCGGCGCAGGTCCCCGTCGTGTAGCCCGCGCGGAGCTCTCTTCCGTTGTCATAGACTCTGAAATCGTCAAGCGTCATCCGTATCCGTTCCTTTTCCCGCGTGTCCAGTGCATTCGCGCGCCCGCCGGTATCCGGTGTTTCCAGGCTTCTTTAAAGTGTCCTGCGTTCCCGCGCCCTTCAGTATTCGATCCCCTTCCGCGCCGTGATCCCCCGGTCGAAGGGATGCTTTACCTTCCTGCACTCCGTGATGTAATCGCAGAGCGCCGCGACCTCCTCCGGAACGTCCCGTCCCGTGAGGACCACCTCAAGCTCCGCCGGCTTCTCCTTTAAAAATGAAAGCGCCCGCTCCCGGTCAAGGATCCCAAGCGTATAGGCCGCCATGAATTCGTCGAGGACCAGGAGGTCACAGCCCTCCTTCACCGCGCGTCCGGCCACTTCCTCAAAATAGGCCGAGGACACGCGCCGCGTCTCCTCCCGCTCCTCCTCCGTCATGCTCCGGAAAAAGCCGGAATGCTTCGGGCAGGGAACGCAGGTGACCAGGGGGAGGCTCTTCAGCGCGGCGATCTCGCCGGAGCTCCCGTCCTTTAAAAACTGCGCGAAAAGGACGCGCATCCCGCGGCCGGCGGCTCTTAAGGCAAGCCCCGCTGCCGCCGTAGTCTTTCCCTTTCCGTCTCCTGTATAGCAGTGGATCAGGCCCGCCATACGCTTTCCTCCCTTTTACTTTTTCAAAGCATCCGCCGTTCCGCCGCGCTTCCTCCGGAAGCGTCCGGCAGCAGCGCGTTTCTTCCGTCAGCATCCTCCGCTCCGGCGCTTTTTTCATTTCCGGCGCTTTTTTCATTATATCGGAAAACGCGGATATGAAAAACGGGCTGCCGCATTAAGAATACGCCCTCCCGCTCCCCGCATCTTAAGGACGCGGAGCCGCGGACGGCTCTGCTTAATATGGCAGCCCTTCCGGTTTCGTTTTTTACTTTCCCTCGTAGGAAACAAGCGCGCCGACGTCGTACTTCGCGAGCTTCTTCCTTCCCTCAAGTCCCTTCAGCTCAAGAACGAAGAGGATCTTCACGACCTCGCCGCCAAGCGCCTCGACAAGGCGGATGATGGCTTCCATGGTCCCGCCGGTCGCGATCAGGTCGTCGACGATGACCACCTTCTGGCCCGGCCTGATCGCGTCCTTGTGGATCTCGATGGTCGCGGAGCCGTACTCCAGGTCATAGGAAGCAGAAATGGTCTCCGCCGGGAGCTTGCCCTTCTTGCGCACCGGAACAAAGCCCTTGTGCATCGCGTAAGCGACCGGGACGCCGAAGATGAACCCGCGGGACTCCGGGCCGACGACGATGTCGTAGTCAACGCCTTCAAGCGCTTCCGTCAGCTTTGTGATCGCGAGGTTCAGTCCGTCCGGATCCTGAAGGATCGTGGTGATATCCCTGAACATGATGCCCGGCTCCGGGAAGTCCGGAATGGTACGAATATAATCCGCAATAGTCTTCATTTTGATCCTCCTGAAAGCTTTTTTATCAAGATGCGCATATCTCAAAACACAGCCGTACGCAGTACCCGCCATGCCTCATATCCGCAGGCGGCAGACGGTCGTCCGGGAACGGACAACACGGATTCAGTATAACAGTAAAGCCTCAGAATTTCCATCCCTTTAATACGGCCTGGACCGAACTTCTTCCCATGTAGTCGTCGATCTTCGGGTAATAAAGGATGCTCATCACCCGCCGGTCCCCCATCTCCTGAAGGAAGGCGTCGCCGTCCGTGAAGGCGACCGCCTCCATGAAGGTCCCTTCCCTGTCGGCAAGCATCAGCTTCACCACATTCCTGTTCCGCCCGAGTACCCGTACGCTCCGCACGTGCACGCCCCGCAGCCCGAAGAGAGGCTTCTCGTTCCCCTGCCCGAAGGGCTCGAGGAGCTCAAGCTCATTGATCAGGCGCTTCGTCGCGTGGGAAAACGGGAGCTCCGTGTCGATCCAGATCTTCTCGGTCAGCTGGTCCTCCGTGAGGCGCGCGTTCGCGTTCAGC
>CACXDR010000354.1 GCA_902766415.1 uncultured Lachnospiraceae bacterium | reverse complement strand
GCTTACCATCGCGGTCCCGGACAGTATCGCGTCCTACAGGCTGAAGGACTACTTCGGTCGGGTCACTCTGGCGCACCCGGAATGGAACCTTGAGATCTCGTTGCAGGATTCCCTGTCGATCTGCCGGATGGCGGCGGACCGCAAGGTGGATATCGGCATTACCAACGGCGAGTTCGCGTTCGCGGAGCTTAAGACCAGGGAGCTTTTCCGGGAGGACTTCCTGGTGCTTACGCGCGACGCGGCGCTCGGGAGCCGGGGATCCGTGCGCCCGGACGAGCTGGACGTCCGCAACGAGGTGCGTGAGCTCTGCGGCGCGGAGTTCGACCGGTGGCACAGCTACTGGTGGAAGGAGGGGCAGGCGCGCGTGACCGTGAACCTTGCGGAGTTCGCGGTCGGGATGCTGAGAAAGGAGCGGGACTGGACCATCCTCCCCGAATCCGTGGCGCGGGCGCTGTGCCCGCCGGACGGCCATCTTGCAAGGCTTGCGGGACAGGCGCCGAAGCGTGTGTGCCAGTTCGTCACGCACCGGTCCATGCGCCCGGGTCAGGAGGAGATCGCGGAGACCCTGTTCCGGGAGATGAAGGAGGCCTGCGGGGAGGCATAAGACGGTCCGCGGAGAAGCCATAAGGGAAAGCCTGCGGTGATACATAAGAAGGCCGCAGGGAGGCATAAGAAGACAGCAGGGAGGCATAAGAAGACTGCAAGTGAGGTCTGCGGTGGCCCATTATGCGTTCTAAGATACAGATTTGGAATGTTTCGGTATTTCTTATAGGTTATTGAAATGATTTGCCTCTTTTCATAGGATTTTTAAAGCATTTGTGGTATAGTAGCATTTATGCGCGCTCCGGCGCCAAAGTTAGAAAAGGGGAATAGAGCAATGGAAAAGAAACGAAGCAGCTTTTCGGGCAAGATCGGCTTTGTGCTGTCCGCGGCCGGCGCGTCCGTCGGCCTGGGGAATATCTGGAGGTTCCCGTACCTCGCCGCGAAGCACGGCGGAGGCATTTTCCTCCTTATTTATATCATCCTCGCAGTCACCTTCGGCTACACGATGATCGTCGCGGAGACGGCGCTGGGCCGCATGACGAAGAAGAGCCCGGTCGGCGCCTTCCACACCTTCGGGCACGGATGGCAGTTCTCGTCAGCCGGATGGATCAACGCGGTCATTCCCATGCTGATCGTGCCGTATTATTCCGTGATCGGAGGCTGGGTGCTGAAGTACCTGGTCGAGTACGTCCGCGGGAATGCCATGGCGGTCGCGGAGGACGGGTATTTTACGTCTTTCATCACGGGCGGCTATGAGGCGGAGCTCTGGTTCTGCGTATTCGCGGCGGCGGTCCTTGTGATCATCTACCTCGGCGTGCAGAACGGGATAGAACGCGTTTCAAGGTTCATGATGCCGGTGCTCCTTGTGATCGCCGTGGTCATCGCGGTCTACGCCATGACCATGCCGGGCGCCATGGCCGGCGTGAAGTACTTCCTGGTCCCCGACATTTCCCACTTCACGTGGATGACGGTGGTCCAGGCGATGACGCAGATGTTCTACTCGCTGTCCATCGCGATGGGCATTCTGGTGACCTTCGGCTCCTATATGAAGGACGATGTCTCCATCGAGAGCGCGACCCTTCACGTCGAGGTGTTCGATACCGGGATCGCGATCCTCGCGGGGCTTATGATCATTCCGGCGGTCTTCGCCTTCTCGGGCGGCGACCCGGCGGCGCTGAACGCGGGCCCGGCACTCATGTTCGTGACTATCCCGAAGGTGCTTGACAGCCTTTCCTTCCCGGGGATCGCAGGGACCCTGTTCTTCGTCCTTGTCCTGTTCGCGGCGCTGACCAGCGCGATCGCCCTCACGGAAAGCGCGGTCTCCACGTTTGAGGACGAGCTCCACTGGGACAGAAAGAAGTCCACGGTGCTTGTAGGAGTTGAAATGATCCTTCTCGGGACGCTGTCCTCCTTAGGCTACGGCCCGCTCGGGAACGTCACGATCGGCGGCATGCAGTTCCTTGACTTCTTTGACTTTATAACGAACTCCGTGATGATGCCCATCGCGGCGATCGCGACCTGCCTTCTCCTGATCCGCGTGACCGGCGTCGACGCCATCGCGGAGGAGGTCATGAAGGGCGGGAAGGAGTTTAAGCTTCGTCCGGTCTTCGATTTCATGATCAAGTATCTCTGCCCGTTCTTCCTCGCAGTCATCCTGTTCTGCTCGGTGGGGAGCGTGCTCGGACTGATCTCCATGTAAGGGCGGCTGATGCTCCTGCCTTCTGACTGTTTTCTGCCCGCGGGCCGTTCGGTGCCCGCGGGCTTTTCCTGTTTTGCGGAGCGTTCTTCTGCCCGCGGGCGGTCCTCCGCCGTGCTGTTTTTTCGGAAGCGCGGGCAGGCCCGATCTTTCCGGAAACTATGGAAATTGCGGCGAACTGTGCTAAAATGATAGCAGCAACTATTGTCTGTTCACTTCGGCGCGAAGCCGTTTCAGAAAGCTGGAGGACACTATGGAATTCACGAAAGATACGCTGGTAAAAGACATTCTTGCAAAGTATCCGGATCTTAAGGGCAAGCTGATCGCGATGGATCCGAGGTTCAAGATCCTTGACAGCCCGATGGCGGCCATGCTCATCAACAAGGCGACACTTGCGGACGTGAGCCAGAAGGCCGGCGTGGATGTCGGCACGCTGATCGAGCAGCTGAAGAAGATGATCTGAGCCGGGAAGGCGCGAATAAAGCGGGGGCTTCTCCCGCTGAGGTAAATATCCGGGAGACGGGAGGGTCCCGCACTCCGGAAAAAACAGGAGGAACCATGAGGCTTAAGAAGACCATGAAGATGGCCATGGGCCTGACCATGACCGCAGCCATGACGCTTACCCTTGCCGGCAGCGCTTTCGCCGGCGAGTGGAAGTATGAGGACAACAGCTGGAAGTACGTGAAGGATGACGGCACCTACGCGGCCGGAGAGTGGCTCTGGATCGACGACAACGGCGACGGCATCTCGGAGTGCTATTATTTCTGGGGCGACGGGCGCTGCCTTACGAACATCACGACCCCGGACGGCTTTACGGTCGATGAGATCGGCGCGTGGGTCCAGGACGGCGCGGTCGAGACCCTGACCACAGGAGTCGAGGCGGCAGCAGCAGAGGCAGCGGCGGCAGCGGCAGAAAACGCCCTTACGGCAGCATTTGCCGCGCAGAAGGCGGTCGCGGATGCCTACGGCGTCGCGGAGAACCGTTTCGGCGACACGATGTCCGGGCTTTCCGTCCGGTTTATGGGCGGTGCCGTTGAGGATCTCGGCAGCGCGATCAAAGTGAACGGCGCGGATCTCCTCATCCCGGTCATCCTCACGGAGGCTCCCGTCAGCGGGAAGGTCTATACCTCTGTGAAGAATATCCAGACCGGGGAGAAGTTCAGCTACAAGTGCGTCGCGCTGAATACGGACGAAGACGGGGAGAAGTACGCCCTCTATAAGGACACGAAGACCGGCGAGCTTTACTATTCGGAAGCAAAGAAGGGCGCGTGCCTTCTCTGCAACAGCAATGACGGCGTGTTCACGACAGTCGTTACCGGGCCGGTCTATATTGCGCCGGATGCGACCTGCTGGTTCCAGCTGGGCGGCGACGAGACCCCGGTGAAGGATTCTGCGGGCGTGCTTGATGCCGGCGTGTTTGACGGGCTTACGTTTGATGAAAACGGCCTGATCTCCAAGATGGTGCATTACGGGGCATAACGCGTCCCGCATGACGGGGAGCCGGGACGAAGGCTCCCGGAACAGCACGAAACGACAGGGGCTGCCGCATTCAGCTGATGCGGGGGCCCCTTTTTCCGGCCCGGAAACATGAAAGGAAGGTCCGATGTCTGATTTTTTAAAACCGGAGGATTATCTGGAGCCGCGCTGCCTCCTCTGCGAGGAGCCCTACGGCGTGGCAGTGAATAATGCGGCTGTCCGCAGCGTCCCCCAGCAGCGGATCATCGAAAAGATGGACGAGTACATGGGCAGGCGGGACTATGCCGGCGCGGAGCGGCACCTTCTTTACTGGCTGGAGGAGGCGAAGCTCGGACAGGATCTCCGCGGCGAGCTGATGCTCCGGAACGAGCTGACCGGCCACTACCGGAAGACCGGGGAGAAGGAAAAGTCCCTCGCGAACGCGGAGGCGGCGCTTTCCCTTCTTGACCGCCTTGATTTCGGCGGGACCGTCAGCGCCGGCACTACCTGCGTGAACGCGGCGACGGCGTACAATGCCTTCGGGGAGAATGAACGCGCGCTTTCGCTTTTTGAGCGGGCGAGGAAGATCTACGAGGGGGCGCCGGCATCGTCCGCGGACGGAAGGGCAGAGCAGGCGCCGGCAGGCGGGAACAGCGACGCGTCAGGAAACGCCGCGGCGGATGGAAGGGCGGAGCAGGCCCCGGCAGGCGGGAACAGTGCTGCATCTGGAAGCGCTGCGGCGGATGGCGCCCGGGCCCCGGGCAGCGGGACCGCGCCGGAGCTGCTCGGCGGGCTTTACAACAACATGGCCCTGGTCTGCGCGGCGCTCGGCCGCTTTGACGAGGCCTCGGAGCTTTTCGGGAAGGCCATGGACGTCATGGGGCGGGCGCACGCCGGCTTCCTTGAGCAGGCGATCACCTGCCTTAACATGGCTGATACGGCGCTCAGGCGGGACGGCGCGGAGAAGAGCGAGGCAGAGATCTTTCCGCTCCTCGACAGGGCGTACGCGCTCCTCACGGAGGGGATCGACCCCGGGACAGGCGCGCCGGACCCCGGCAGCCTGTCTTACGGGAGCGGCGCCCCGGACCCTGGCTACTACGCCTTCGTGTGCGAGAAATGCGCGCCGACCTTTTCGTATTTCGGCTATTTCCTCGCCGCGAAGGAGCTCATGAGGCGCGCCGAAGCGATCTACAAGCGGGGCTGAGAACTGCCTGGAGGAGAGGCCATCTGGGGGAGAGACAGTTCGTAGGGAGCGGAGAGCAGCTCCCGTAGAAATGCGGCAATGTTCCTAAGCAGGGGAGGCCACGAGGTGGAGAAGGCCATGAAGGGGGGAAGATCATGAAGGGACTAGAGCTTTCAAGGAAATATTATGAGGAGTTCGGAAGGCCCCTCCTGGAGGCGGAGTTTCCGGACGTGCTTCCGTTTCTTGCGGTCGGTCTTGCCGGCAGCGGGTCGGAGTGCTTCGGCTTTGACGACGAGGTCTCGGAGGATCATGACTTTGAGCCGGGCTTCTGCATCTTCCTCCCGGGAGAGGAGCTCGTGGACCGGAGGACGGCCTTCCGCCTGGAGCGCGCCTACGCGAAGCTCCCGAAGGAGTACCTGGGCTTCCGGCGCTCCCTTATGCAGCCGGTGGGCGGCGCGCGGCGCGGCGTTCTGAGGACGGCGGAGTTCTTTTCCGAAAAGACCGGGAGCCCGGACGGCCGCCTTACGGACGCGCAGTGGCTTTCCGTTCCGGAGAGCGCCCTCGCGGAGGCGGTGAACGGTGAGCTCTGGGCCGACGGCTTCGGTGAGGTCACGGAGATCCGCGGGCGGCTGAAGGAATACCCGGAGGATATCCGGCTGAAAAAAATGGCGGGGCAGCTTCTTCTGATGGCGCAGTCGGGGCAGTATAATTACCAGCGGTGCCTGAAGCACGGGGAGAAGGCAGCGGCCCAGCTCGCGGTGTTCGAGTTCGTGAAAAGCGCGGCGGAGGTCATTTTCCTCCTGAACCGGACGTACCAGCCGTATTACAAGTGGACGTTCCGTGCCCTGCGGGCGCTCCCGAAGCTTTCCATCGAGGCGGAGCTTATGGAGTACCTCCTGACGAGCTCCAACGAGCCGGGAGAGGCGGAGGAGAAGTATGCCGTGATCGAGGGCATCGCGGGCGATGTCGCCGGCGCCCTGATGGACGAGGGGATCACGAAGGCGGTCTGCGGGGATCTTGAAAAGCACGCGTATTCCGTGAACGACGGGATCCGGGACGCGGACCTGAGGAACCTC
>CACXDR010000353.1 GCA_902766415.1 uncultured Lachnospiraceae bacterium | reverse complement strand
GAGAAAAGGGCCTTTACGAAGAGGATCACAAGGTCGACCGGGGCGATCCCCTCCGTCGAAACGACCGCCTTCGGATAATACATGTTGTCCGTGCCGTTCTCCCGGAGCTTAAGGCCCTCCTTCTAAAGGTGCTCCACCACTGCAGCGTTCGTATCGACGAGATAGACCTCGTTGTTCACGGACAGGCGGCCTCCGTAGATGGAGCCCATGGCGCCCGCGCCGATAACTGCGATTCTCATAACTGCGATCTCCTTTCTGATGCTGCCGGGACAGCGCACTCCTGTCCTCAGGAAGTGCCCCGCACCGCGGCAGGCGTTTTACAGGGCCACCTTGACGACGACCTTCTTTACCTGCTTCCTGCCCTCTTTCGTCGCGAGCCGCGGCTTGTGGGCCTCCTCCGGCTCGACAACGATCAGGTCTCCCTCTTTAAGAAGGATGGTCCCCGACTCCGCAGGCTCCTCGTAGAAATAAAGGTCCTGGTCCTCATGGGACTCGCAGAGCTTAAGCCCGTCCATCCTGCATACGCCGAACTGCTCCTCTCCCGTCACCATGTACTGGATGTCAAAATACTTTTTATGCGTTTCGAAAAGGCCTTCCGACGGAAGCTTGGTCGTATACTCCTGGACGTTCGCGATGACCTTGTCGCCCCAGACCGGATAGCTGCCTTCCGGAAGGGAGCGGATATCCGTCTCCGCAAGCCACTTGTAGGCGCGCGTAAACTTCTCTTCAAGGTAATTGTATTTCTCCGCAATGCTGATATTCGCGAAAAACATAAAAGGATCTCCTTTCAGGTGCCGTCTCTGAAGCTTTTAAACTTTGAAACTATGAAAAAAAGCCGGGCCGGAGCCGCGAATGCCGTGCCCCGGCCCGGAAAAAGCCTTGGTTATTCCCGCATCAGGCCGCGGTGCTTATGAACGGCCGTCCGGCAGGATCAGAACAGTCCCGGGAACAGGGTCGCGGGGATCGCAAGCCAGAAGTTCGGGAAAAGGACAAGAAGCATCAGGACGACGCAGGAGGACAGGAAATACGGAAGCGTCCCCTTGAACGCGTCCTCGATCGTGATGCCGCTGATGGATGAAGCGATCAGCAGGCACAGGCCGTACGGCGGTGTCACCAGGCCGAGCGCCAGGGTGACGATGATGATCAGGCCGAGGATGATCGGGCTGATGCCGAGCGCCGTCGCGGACGGAAGGATGATCGGGACGAACAGGATCATGGCCGGGACCGCGTCCATGAAGGTTCCGACGAACATGAAGAAGGCAACGGTCACGAGCAGGAAGACAAGGCGTCCGCCCGGCATGCTGACAAAGAACTGCTGAACGATCACATTCAGACGGTAGTAGCTGAGAAGCTCTCCGAGCGCGTTCGCGGTCGCAAGTGCGAACAGGGACAGGGAGGACAGCTTCATGGTCTCGACAAGGATCCCCGGAAGGCGTGTGACCTTGATGGTCCTGTAGTAGAAGATACCGATAAGCAGCGCGTAGATACAGGCGATCGCTGCGGACTCCGTCGGGGTGAAGAAGCCTGCGACGATGCCGCCGATCAGGATGATCGGTGTCATGAGCGCCGGAAGGGAGGTCAGCGTAAGGCGGACCACCTCACCGACCGGGACAGGAGCCATCTTCGGGAAATTCTTCCTCTTGGAATAGTATCTGATCACGGACATCTGCGCGAGGCCGAGGAGGATCCCCGGGACAAGGCCGGACATGAACAGCGCGCCTGTCGAGCAGTTCGCGATGCCCGCGTAGACGACCATGGTGATGCTCGGCGGGATGATCGAGCCTAATGTGGACGATGCCGCCGTAACGCCGACGCTGGTGCCCTTGTCGTAGCCGGTGTCTTCCATCGCCGGGATCAGGATGGATCCGATACCGGCGGTATCAGCCTGCGAGGAGCCGGAGATGCCGGCGAAGATCATGGAGACAAGGACGTTTGAGTATGCAAGGCCTCCGCGGAACCTGCCCACCAGCGCGTTGCAGCAGGCGATCAGCTTTCCGGTGATCTCACCCTCGTTCATGAGATTCGCGGCAAGGATAAACAGCGGGACTGCCAGCAGGGTGAAGCTGGTCATACCGTTGAACATTTTCGTAAAAACAACCGTGTTCGGGATCGTATCCATCGCGTTGATGCCGACGAAGGAAATGAAACCGAGTGCGAAGGAGATCGGAACGCCGATCGCCACAAAGACAACAAACATGACAACAAGAAGGATACCCATTATTTGCTGCCTCCGTTCTTAAGATCCGCGATCTCCTCGACGATCTGGCCGATCAGGTAAAGTGCGGAGGTCGCTCCGCAGACCGGCAGGCAGAGCCACGTCGGACCACGCTTCATTTTCGGGATATTGACCCATGTGTAGTTCCAGAACTGCTTTGCGGCAAGAGCCCCATAGTAGACCATGAGGACCGCGAAGATCAGCATGATGACGCTGATGACGATCGCAAGGACCTTTTTGGTGTGCTGGTTTTTCATCATGTCCATGATGGACGTGAAAGCAAAGTGGCGTTTCTCATAGACCATGGCGCCGGCTCCCATGAAGACGGCCCATATAAATGAATAAGTGCAGACGTCCTCGGTCCAGGTCGCGGCAATGCCGGCGAAGCGGGAGAACATCTGATAAGCGATCGTGATCAGGAAGATCGCGAGAAAGAACGCCGCAACGGCGATCTGGATCTTCTGGATCACAGCTAAAGCTTTTTTCATCTCATCTACGCTCCTGTAAAAGACTGTCTTACCGCGCCTCCGCCATGGCGGCGCGGTAAGACACGCTTATCTTTCCAACTTAACTGTCAGTCTTTGTTCCGAGGGATCACTTCGCGGCGTTGCGGACCATCTCAAGCTCAGCAGTCATGTTGTTGTCTGCCGCGAACTTCTCAGCGATCGGAGCAGCGATCGCCTTGAAGGCATCGATGTCAAGATCCTCGAAGTTGGTGACTTCCGCGCCGTCGGCGATGACCTTCTCCTTGGAGCTCTTGAACATATCATAAACAGTCTGGCGCTCGACCTCGGTGCACTTCTTGCAGGCCTCGTCGACCCAGCCCTTCTGCTCGTCGGTCAGCTTGTCATAACGGTTGCCGTCCAT
>CACXDR010000352.1 GCA_902766415.1 uncultured Lachnospiraceae bacterium | reverse complement strand
GAGCTTTCTGTGTTTCCGCTCTCTCGAGGCGACCATGCAATAATATCACCCGTTTAATGATGTGTCAACAACTTTTTTAACTTTTTTCAAAAACTTTTTCGAGGCTGTTTTTTCGTGTTTTTATGTCACCTTCCCACACAGACAGGACATACCTCCACCCTGCCCGCGCGGTTGACGCGGCCGTTTTCCCCGTGTTAGGATGTACCCGTTCCTTTCCATATAAATATATGTTTCCTTTTCAGCGAGGTCATTCAATGAGCCGGGAACTCACACCCCGCCAGATGGTGGAGCGAAGCATCATTAAAAAATACAGAAAAGAGCTCTGGAACCCGTTCATCGCCGCCGTAAAGCGCTATGAACTGATCAGCGCCGGCGACAGGATCGCGGTATGCATCTCCGGCGGCAAGGATTCCATGCTCCTCGCGAAGCTGGTCCAGGAGCTGCTCCGCCACACGGAGGTCCCGTTCGAGGCGGTCTATCTTGTCATGGACCCCGGCTACAATGCCGCGAACCGCGAAAAGATCCGGTCCAACGCCGCGCTTCTCGGCATCCCCGTCACTTTTTTCGAGACGGATATCTTTGCCGCTGCCGACAGCGTGAAGGACAACCCCTGCTATCTCTGCGCGCGCATGCGGCGCGGCTATCTCTATAAGAAGGCCCAGGAGCTCGGCTCCAACAAGATCGCCCTCGGGCACCACCTGAACGACGTGATCGAGACGACCGTCATGGCGATGTTCTACGGCGCGCAGCTCCAGGGGATGATGCCGAAGCTCCACAGCACGAACTTCCCCGGCATGGAGCTCATACGGCCGCTCTACTGCGTCCGGGAGGAGGACATCATCGCCTGGTGCCGCTACAACGGACTTTCGTTCATCCAGTGCGCCTGCCGCCTCACGGAACGGATCGGCTCGTCGCCTGACGGGATCGGAGGGAGCAAGCGGAAGGAGACGAAGGAGCTGATCCGCGCGCTCCGCGTGCAGAACCCGGACATCGAAAAAAGCATTTTCAGCGCGATCCACTCCGTCTCGCTCGATACCTTCCCTGCGTGGAAGACGCGCGGGGAAGAGCATTCCTTCCTGGAGGATTACAGTTCCCGGAAATAGCTGAGCACTCCCACCGCTTATAGAAGCGGAATATTCCCGCCGGATAGTGATAAACGCAGCGAAGGCACTTCATGCCCCCTCTGAGGGACTTGAAGTGCCTTCGTTTTTTATGTCTGTCATTCAAATAAGCTCACAGCGCCGCGTTCAGCAGACCCTTCAGGAACCAGCCTACCATATTGCAGCGATAGAGGAAGGTGAGCCAGCGCGACTCCGCGATCATCTCGTGGAGCCTCCCGCCGGGGCCTGTCCCCGCGAACAGCATGATAAGAAGAAAGGCGATCCACACGAAGATCAGCGCCTCGAAAAGCCCGAGGAGCGCCCCCGCGATCTGGTTCATCCCGTGGATCACGGGAAGCCTCGTGAAGATATCCAGTATCTTCAGAAGGATGTGCAGGGCCAGCCAGATGGCGACGAACAGGACCGCGAAGCAGATATAGTTCAGGAACATATGCCCCAGGTATCCGGAAATATAGTCCGTAAACCGCTTCACGCCGAGCCGTTTCCATATCTCCTTCGTATTGTTTTCCTTCAGGATGTCCTGGAGGCTCTCCGGCAGGTCCATACCGGAAATGATCTGGAGCTGCGCGTCCTCCGTCCCGGTCTGCTCCTCCGTCAGGGTGTCAAGGCCCGTTACGGACGTGATGTAGGCCTCGATCCGTTCCTCCGCCTTCGTGTGGGTGCGCAGGTAGTCCGTCGCGTGCGGAAGCGCCGCCCGCACCGCCACGACGGTAAGCACCACCGCCATCATCGATATGGCGAGGCGGATAAACCCGCAGCTGTGGCCGTGCAGGACCATTCCCAGGATGAATACGCCGATCAGCAGCGAGAACCAGCTGCTGTCCAGAAATTGTGTTACGGTTTCAAGCATTGCGCTTCCTTCTTACTGCCCTCATGAAATAAAATCATCTTCCTTCAGGATCAGCATTCCGTCCTTGTCATACTTCTTCGCGAAAATGCCCCCGAGCTTCTTCATGAGCGGCGGATTCTCCGCGCTGTCCGCAGCCTCCTCGATCAGCGCCTCCGCGTTCTTGCGGGTCAGCTGGACGCCGTCCTCCTGCATGATCTCGATCCGCTCATACAGCGCGAGCATGCTCTTTCCCGTGATCACGCAGTCGATCTTCTTCGCGTAGTTGCTTGCGTAGTGCGCAAACGCGTCGATATCCAGCTCTTCCTCGGAATACGCGCGTTCCTGTGCCGTCATGGCCGGCTTCGCTTCCGCCTTTACGGCGTTCGCGGGAGCCGCGGTCTTCTTCGGTTCCTGCTTTGCCTTCTTCGCGGGAGCCTCTTTCTTTGCCGCGGTCTCTTTCTTCACGGCAGCTTCCTTCTTCGCCGCTGCCTCCTTCTTCGCCGCGGGCGATGCCGCTGCTGCCGGCTTCTTCTCCTCCGGCTTTGCCGCAGGCGCTGCCGCCGGCTTCGCCGGTGTCTTTGCGTAATCCGGCCCGAGCGGCGCGTCCGTTCCGAACACCTTAAGGAGGTCCGGGTTCGCCGACGCAAGTCTCGAAAGCTGGAGCGGATTGTCCACAAGAAGGATCGTGCGGCAGCCCGCATCGTCCTCCACGAGCTGAAGCAGTTCCTTCACGCTCTGCTCCGTAAGGTCTCCGGCCTCCTCGATGATAAGGTCCCTGCCGGCGATCTTATCCGCGGACTTGAGGATCCCCCTTGCGTTGAGCTTGCCGGCCTTGATCTTCGCGGCGGCATTCTTTACGCCGGTCTCCGCGTGGATCTCCTTCAGCTTCCGGACCGCGGCCGCAAGGCCTTCCTCGTCCGTCTTGCCCTCGACCAGCGCGTTGAAGGAACCCGGCGTCCGGCCGGCCTTCGCCGCCGTCTTGACAGCAGCCTCCGCTGCCCGCTCCGTCTTCAGCGCCCGGATATCCGGCAGGACACGGGTCTCCCCTGTCTGTACCGTTTCCTCTTCCGCCGTCTTCCCGATCCTCGGGAGCACGCGCGTCGCGTCGGGCAGCGCGGCATCCGGATTCTCCGCAGCCGGACGGTACACGCGCACCGAGGGCTCCTGCTTCGCTTCCGCCGCAGGTGCGGCCGTTTCCTTCGCCTCTGCCGCAGGGGCAGCCTTTACCTTCGCAGGCGCGGGCTCCGCTTCCGCAGCCGCTTCCGCGACCACTTCCGCCGCTGCTGCTTTTTCCGGAACCGCTGCCTTTTCCGGCTCCTCTTCCCCGGCCGCCTTCACCGGGGCCTCTGCCGCGTACTGCTCTTCCCCGGAAGGCTTGCCCACAGCAGCCGGCGCCGCCTTCACAGCGGCAGGCTTCACAGCTTCTTTGCGCGCTTCCGGAACGGCTGCCGGCTCCGGCAGCTTCTCCTCCGGCGCTGTTTCCTTCACGACGGTCTCCGGGACAGGCTCCGGACGGCTCACAGGAGCCGCCTCCTCAAGGGCAGGAGCATCGTCCTCTTCTTCCTCGTCGTCCTCAAAGTCCTCCGGCTCCTCCGCGGCCATCCGCGCGGCCTCCGCAGCGCGGGCGCGTTCCTTCCGGATCTCCTCCTCGAGCGCCGCCATGTGCGCCTCGATCTCCGCGTCGATCTCGTCCTGGACCGGCGGCTTCGCGCCGTCGTCGATCGGCTCAAGGTCCGCGAAATTGACCGCGCCGGGGATCTTAAGCTCCTTCGGCTTCGCGGGCGCGGGCTCCGTCTTCGGAAGTCCGCCGTTCAGCGCGAGCGCAAGCGCCGCGGCGACCGCCTCGGCATCCGTCGCGTCGACCTTGCCGGAGATCTCCTCCGCCTTCGGCCCGGGAGCCTCGTTCTGCGCGGCAGCCGCCGGGGCCGGGAACTCCGTCTCCTCCATGAGCTCATCATCCTCTTCCGGGATCTCCGCTGCAGGGGCTTCGCTCTCAGGCGCGGCAGCCGCCGGCTCTTCCCCGCGGACGGGCTCTTCTTCCGGCTGCGCGGCTTCGGTTTCCATCTCTTCCGCCCCGTCTTCCTCTCCGGGAGCCTCCTCCGGCTTCTCCCCGGCCTTCGGGGCCGCGTTCACGCGGGCATACTCCTCGGAGATCATGCGGAGACGCGCCTCATGCGCCGCCTTGTCCCGCACCAGCGTCTTCTGGTACTCGGTCAGCTCGCGTCCCTCGCGCTCCGTCTTCAGCTCGATCGCCTTCTCGACATAGGGCCCCGTGCCGAACATCAGCATGATGCGGTCGCACGTGCGGACACACTCCTCCGAGCGGCCGGCCCTGTGATAGAGCTCCGCGAGTTCATACATCCACTCTTCGTCGTATTCCAGCTGGGTATAGCGCTCCAGGGCCTGGATCAGCTGCGTCGTCGGCGCGTCCTTCTCCTTCAGGATCTGGTACCGCAGGATATACTGGCGCGAGTCGTCCGGCGCAAGGTCGTAGAACTCACGGTAGTAAGCCTCCGCCTCCTGGACGTTGTGGTCCTTCAGCGCAAGCTCCGTCAGCTTATAGAGAAGTCCCTTGCCGGTTGGGGCGCGCTCGAAGGCGAGGAGCAGGATCTCCTTTGCCTCCCCGTACTCCCCGTTCTTCTCGTAGATCTCGGACACCTGCGTGAGCAGCCCCACGTTCTGCACGCGGCGCCAGTCGATCCCGTC
>CACXDR010000351.1 GCA_902766415.1 uncultured Lachnospiraceae bacterium | reverse complement strand
CAGGTGGTCCGGACAAAGGATCTGAAGATCTCCTTTCTTCCGCAGGAGCCTGTGTTTGACGGGACGCGCTCCGTCCTGGAGAACGTCTGCGGCGCCATCAGCGGGAAGCACGAATACTGGGACACGACCGGAGAGGCACGCGCCATGCTGGAGCGCTTCGGGATCACGGAGCCGGACCGGGAGCCGGGGACCCTGTCCGGCGGGCAGAGGAAGCGGGCGGCGCTTGCCGCGGCGCTCCTCACGCCGTCGGACCTCCTCATCCTGGACGAGCCGACGAACCACCTGGACAGCGATATGATCGAATGGCTCCAGGACTTCCTCACCAGGTACCGCGGGGCGCTCCTCATGGTCACGCACGACCGGTATTTCCTTGACCAGGTGACCACCGGGATCATCGAGATCGACCGCGGGAAGCTGTACCGCTACGCGGAGAACTATTCCGGGTATCTCGAGAGGAAGGCGGAACGGCTGAATGCAGCCGTCGCCGCGGAACGGAAGGCGCAGGCGCTCTACAGGAAGGATCTCGCGTGGATCATGCGGGGCGCCAGGGCGCGCTCCACGAAGCAGAAGGCGCATATCCAGCGCTTCGAGGCGCTGAGGGACAGGGAGCGCCCTGCGGAGGAGGCGGAGCTTACCATGGCTTCGGTCTCATCGCGGCTCGGCGGGACCACCATCGAGCTCGACCGCGTCTCTGGCGGCTACGGCGGGAAGGCCCTGTTCCATGATTTTACCTATATCTTTCTGAAGAATGACCGGATCGGGATCATCGGCCCGAACGGGTGCGGAAAGTCGACTCTGATCCGGACGGTCACGGGGGAGCTTCCCCCGCTTTCCGGGACCGTGGTGGTCGGGCAGACGGTGAAGATCGGCGTCTTCGGCCAGGAGAATGAGCTTCCGGACGGGGAACAGCGCGTGATCGACTACGTCCGCGACGTCGCGGAGTTCATACAGACGCCGGACGGGTACGTGAGCGCCGCGAATATGTGCGAGCAGTTCCTGTTTGACGGAAACATGCAGTATACGCCCGTCCGGAAGCTTTCCGGGGGCGAAAAGCGAAGGCTCAGGCTTCTGCGTGTCCTGATGGGTGCGCCGAACGTGCTGATCCTCGACGAGCCGACGAACGACCTTGATATCCGGACGCTCCGGATCCTCGAGGACTATCTCGACCGCTTCGCGGGGATCGTGATCGTGGTGTCCCACGACCGGTATTTCCTTGACCGCGTGGTCCGCCGCGTCTTCGCCTTCGAGGACGGCGGCCTGCTCCGCCAGAGCGAGGGAGGCTACGAGGAGTACCGTGAGCGGAAGCTTCTGGAAGCGGCAGATGCCGCCGCCGCGAAGGGCGCCGGAGCTTCAGGAGCCCGCGAAAAGGGAGCCGCGGCCGGCGCGGACGCGTCTTCCCGGGACGGCGGGCAGCCCGCCGCGGGAGAGAAGGGCGACGGCCGGACACACGCGAAAAAGAACCGGCTCTCCTACAAGGACCAGAAGGAGTACGACGGGATCGAGGCGGAGATCGACCGCCTGCAGGCAGAGTGCGACCGCCTGGACCGGGAGGTGCAGGAGGCTGCGTCCGACTACGTGAAGCTCGCGAAGGTGAGCGCGGAGAAGGAGGCGGCGGACCGGAAGCTCGAGGAGCGCCTGGAGCGCTATCTTGAGCTCCAGGAAATGGTCGACGCGCTCGGCGGCTGACAAAGGGTGAAGGGAAAAAGGGGATCTTCAGGCGGAACGCCTGCCGGGGAAGAACGGAGCAGTTGTTCACATGAAACTTATTATCAGCTTTCTTAAGCGCTACTGGGCCCTCGCGCTCCTCGCGTCCGGCTTTATGGTCGCTGAGGTGTTCGTGGACCTCTGCCAGCCCAGGATGATGGAGATCATCGTGGACCGGGGGATCCTCGGGATCGGGAACAGCGGCGTATCGGACCCGGGGCTTGTGGCCTCGACCGGCATAAAAATGATCCTGGTGGTCTTCTGCGGGGGTCTCTGCGGCGTGCTGTCCGGCGTTTTCACGAACGTGTCGGGGCAGAGCTACGGGAACGACCTCAGGAAGTCCTGCTTTTCGAGGATCATGCATTTCTCCTTTGAGCAGACGGACGATTTCTCCACCGGCTCGCTCATTACCCGCATCACGAACGACGTGACGCAGGTCCAGCAGCTCGTCATGCAGATGATCCGCGGCATGGTCCGCTGCCTCATGTTCTTTGCGGGCGGCACCACGGCGCTTCTTTCCCTTGACCTTTCCTTCGGCGTGATCGTCGCCTGCGCCTTCCCGGTGATCCTCATCGACGTGATCCTCGTGGTCTGGCGGACGAACCCGCTGTTCACCCTTCTGCAGGCCTGCCTTGACAGGGTCAACGGCATCCTCCAGGAGAACATCGCCGGCGCGCGCGTGGTCAAGGCCTTCGTGCAGGAAAAGACGGAGGAGGAGCGCTTCGGGAAGGCGAACGAAGAGCTCGTGAGCACCCAGTTCAGCGTGCAGATGATGCTTTCGTTCCTCCGGCCGGTCATGAACATCGTCCTGAACATCGCGGTCGTCGGGATCATCTACGTGGGCAGCGTCGAGGTGCGGGACGGAAGCCTTGCGCCCGGCGCGGTCATGGCCGCGGTCACCTACATTTCGCAGATCCTGAACGGCATGATGATGCTGGCCATGATCTTCCAGACCCTGTCGCGCGGGCTTGTCTCGGCAGGGCGCTTAAGCGAGGTCCTGTCCGCGGAACCGGCGATCAAAGACGGCAAGGTCACGGAGAAGGTCCCCGCAGGCACTGACAGAAAGGACGGGGCAGCCCCGGTCCGCGGGAGGGTGCGCTTCCGGAACGTCCGTTTCGTCTATCCGGACAACGGCGCGGAGGTCCTCCGGAACGTGAATCTCGAGATCCTGCCCGGGGAGACGGTCGCCGTGATCGGAGCGACCGGTTCGGGCAAGACGAGCCTTGTGAACCTGATCCCGCGGTTCTACGACGCAGCGGGAGGCACGGTCGAGGTCGATGGCATCGACGTCCGGGATTATGACCTTAAGACCCTCCGCACGAAGGTCACGGTCTGCCTCCAGAAGAGCGAGCTTTTCAGCACGACGATCCGCGACAACATCACGGCCGGGCAGGGCGAGGTCTCCGACGAGGCGGTCTCGAAGGCCGCCAGGGCGGCGCAGGCGGAGGATTTCATCCTCCGGCAGCCCGACGGGTACGCTACGGCGGTCGCGGAGCGCGGCATGAGCCTGTCCGGCGGGCAGCGGCAGAGGATCGCCATCGCCAGGGCGCTTCTGAAGGGCGGGGACATCCTGATCTTCGACGACTCGACGAGCGCGCTGGACCTTAAGACCGAGGCGGGGCTCTATGAAGCGCTCCGCTCGGAATACGGAAACATGACGAAGATCATCATCGCGCAGCGCATCGCCTCCGTTCGGGCGGCGGACAGGATCGTGGTCCTGGACCGCGGCACGGTCGCGGCGGTCGGCACACATGACATGCTGATGCGGCGGAGTCCTGTCTACCGGGAGATCTACGAGTCCCAGTTAAAGAACGCCGACGGGGAAGGAGGTGCCGCATGAGCGTGCAGAGCGCACCCTCCTCAAAGCTTGCGGAGCAGGGCTTCCGGCCCGGGAACCGCGGGCGCATGGGCGCCCCGGTCGAGAAGCCGCGGAACGGAAAGGAGACCTTAAAGCGGCTGGCGGCGTACTTCCGGCCGGAGGGCGGCATCGTCCTCGCGCTGGCGCTGTCTGTCGTGGTCACCGTGACGGCGGGCGTGATCACCCCGGGACTCCAGAGCACCGCGATCGATTCGCTGGTCGCCGGGACCTTCGGCCGGATCCCGCGCGTGCTTACGGCCATGCTCGCGCTTTACCTGGTCCACGGCTGCTCGACGCTTCTTTCCGGCTTCCTTTCCGCGAAGCTGTCGCGGAACGTCATACGGCGTTTAAGGGGCGAGCTGTTCCGGAAGATCATCAGCCTCCCCGTCGCCTATCTTGACACGCATTCCCACGGGGACATCCTGAGCCGCATGACGAACGACGCGGAGAACGTCTCGAACGTGATCAGCCAGTCCCTGTCGTCTCTCTTTTCCGGGGTCCTGACGCTTGCCGGGACCGTCACCGTCATGCTCTGGTACAGCGTGCCGCTGACGCTCCTCACCTGTGTCACCGTGGTCATGACGGTCGCGGCGACGAGGATCATGTCGTCGCTTATGCGGAAGTATTACCTGAAGCGGCAGGTGCTCCTCGGCAGGCTGAACGGGATCGTCGAGGAGAAGGTCACCGCGGGCAGGACCGTGGCGGCCTACAATCTGCAGGACATGACCATCGAGGAATTCAACGCGGCGAGCGACGCGATGACGCGGACCGGGATCATCGCGGACATCCTGGGCAACGCGATGGGACCGGTCATGAACACGCTGAACAACTGTTCCTTTGTGATCGTCGCGGTGTTCGGCGCGGTCTTCGCGCTGAAGGGGATGATCTCGGTCGGCGTGATCAGCGCCTTTATCATCTACTCAAAGCAGTTCTCGCGCCCCATCAACGAGCTCGCCCAGCTCTACGGCCAGATCGAGACGGCGGTCGCGGGCGCGGAGCGGATCTTCGCGATCCTTGATGAAAGGGAGGAGGACCGGAGCGGGGAGCCCGCCCTTACGGTCACCCGCGGGGAGATCTCGTTTGAACACGTGGATTTCAGCTACGTGCCGGGCAAGCAGGTCATCTTTGACTTCAACCTGAAGGTCGGGGCCGGAAAGAAGATCGCCCTGGTCGGCTCCACCGGCTCAGGGAAGACGACCGTCGTGAACCTCCTCATGCGCTTCTATGAGATCGACGCGGGACGCATCACCGTCGACGGGAAGGACATCCGGGAGATCTCCCTCGGAGCGCTCAGGGACGCGGTCGGCATCGTCCTGCAGGACACCGTGCTCTTTACCGACACGGTGCGCGCGAACCTGAAATACGCGGACAGGACCATCTCCGACAGGAGGATGATCGAGGCCGCGGAGCTTGCGAACTGCGACAAGGTGGTCGAGGTCCTGCCGGACGGCTATGACACGGTCCTCGCGGGCGCGGGGGCGAACCTGTCCGCCGGCCAGCGCCAGCTCCTTACCATCGGGCGCGCGTTCCTTTCCTACCCGAAGATCCTGATCCTTGACGAGGCGACGTCCAGCGTCGACACGAGGACCGAGAAGGAGATCCAGAACGCTATGGCGCGGCTCATGAAGGACAGGACGAGCCTGATCATCGCGCACCGTCTCTCCACCATCCGGGACGCGGACATGATCGTCGTCATGGACCGCGGGCACATCACGGAGACCGGCACGCACGAAGAGCTTCTCGGGAAACAGGGCGATTACTACCGGCTCTACATGACGCAGTTCGCCGGGCAGGCGACGTAAGGCGGAGAGCTGCGCGCAGGACCTGCCGACGGGCAGCTTCTTCCCTGCCGCACACGAACATAAAAAGCGGACGATGCTGTCGTATCACGGCCTGATTTGTGCTATGATAAAAAGCAGAAGGCAAGTGTTCTTCAATCTTTTTCAGGAGGTATGAAATGGGCGAATTAGGTGTTTTAACTGCCGGGATGGGATCTGTCGTTGATATCTGCTCCAAGCTGATCTTTGCGCTGATCGCGTATATCATCGGAAAAGGCATCGTGAACTGGATCGTCGGCGCCGTGGCGAAGAGCAAGGCTGTGACGAAGCTTGAGGACACGGTGCGCACCTTCCTTTTAAGCTTCTTGAGGATCGGCCTTATGGTCATCCTGGTCATCACGATCATCGGGATCCTCGGCGTGCCGATGGCTTCCGTCGTCGCGGTCCTCGCGTCCGCGGGCGTCACGGTGGGCCTGGCGCTGCAGGGAGCGCTTTCGAACCTCGCCGGCGGCATCATGCTTCTCGTCTTCAAGCCGTTCAAGGTCGGTGATTTCATTGAGGGCGGCGGTGCGACCGGCGTCGTGAAGGAGGTCACGCTGTTCTACACGGTCATCACGACGGTCGACAACAAGCGCATCACCGTGCCGAACGGGGCCCTGATGAACGCGAACGTCACGAACTTCTCTTCCGAGGACCTGCGCCGCGTCGACCTGACGTTTGCCTGCGCGAAGTCCGAGAAGCCCGAGCGTATCCAGGAGATCATCCTCGGCGCCATCAGGCAGGTGCCGAAGGTCCTTGACGAGCCGGAGGCGGGCGCTCCGTTTGCGCGCCTGACCGGCGGAACGAACGAGGCGATGGAGTTCACCGCCCGCGCGTGGTGCAAAAACGCGGATTACTGGGATGTCTACTTTGACATGAACCAGAAGATCACCGAGGCGCTCGGCGCGAACGGCGTGCAGGCCCCGGCGGTCCGGATCATCAACGGATAAGGGATCCGGAGCATTGTGTTTATGATCTGATCAGGAGGCTGTCGCACCAGGCTGTTTTCCGGCATGATGCGGCAGCTTCTTTCATTATCGGAAGGACAGGAGAGAATTATGGGAAGTCTGAAATACAGGATCATAGCGTTTGACCTTGACGGGACGCTTCTTACCACGGACAAGCGGGTATCCGCGGCGAACGCGGAGGCTTTAAGGCGCGCCGCGGAGGCAGGGGCATACATCGTACCGGCGACCGGCCGCATACTGAAGGGGATCCCCGCGGAGATCCTTGCGTTCCCGTTTCTCCGCTACGCGGTCACGGTAAACGGCGCCATGGCGGAGGACGTGCAGGAGGGGACCATCCTGTACCACGCCGGCATCGACCGCGGGAGGGCGCTTGAGATCCTGTCGTTCCTCGACACGGAGGACGTGATCTACGACTCCTATATGAACGGATGGGGGAAGATGACCCGGTCCCACTATGAAAAGGCGGAGGCCTACGCCCCGGACGAGCATTTCCTGAAAATGATCCGGACGCTCCGCACGCCTGTCGACGACCTGAAGGAGTATATCCGGACCAGCGGCGAGCCGATCGAGAAGGTCCAGTTCTTCGCGAGGAACCCCGCGGAGCGGGACCGCATCATGGCTGAGGTCGGGAAGCGCTTCCCGGAGATGTGCCTTACCTATTCGTCGGTGCAGAACCTTGAGATCAACAGCCGGGAGGCGACCAAGGGCAGCGCCCTCATGGCGCTGGCGAAGCATCTCGGCATACCGGCGGAGGAGGTCATGGCGATCGGCGACAGCACGAACGACCTCTCGATGATCCGCGCGGCCGGCTGCGGCGTCGTGATGGGAAACGGCCTTCCGGAGATGCTTGAGGAGGCGGACTACGTGACCGCAGGCAACGACGAGGACGGCGTCGCGAAGGCTGTCCTGTTCCTTAACGGACTGGAGTAAAGAACGCCCCGGCCCGCGGCCTGAAAAGGCGGATATTACCCGGCTTTGTTTAGACATTTGCCCCGCAATTGACCATTGCGGGGCATTTTTTTGTAGTTTAGAATCTGATTGCGGCGCGGCT
>CACXDR010000350.1 GCA_902766415.1 uncultured Lachnospiraceae bacterium | reverse complement strand
TTATAGAGGACCAGGCCGCCGTGCAGCGCGCTGGTACCGGTGCAGAGGGCCGCGCACATCATCCCCGCGGCAAGCCCGGCGCGCTTCCCGTAACGCCCGCAGATCGGGCAGAGCCCGGTCGCGAACGCGGCGCCGTTGATGTACCCCTGCGTCGAAAGTGACCATGCCATACCGCGGTCCGAAAGGACGAAGATCACCGTACAGACCCAGTAGAAGACCATGTATCCCATGAGGATGGGCCAGATATTCCTGGGATGCTGTCCCATGGCGGTGAAGGTCAGGGAGGCAATGACCACGCCTATCGTCGGGCCGGTGAAGCCCGCGCCGGGCGTGAACCAGATGATCAGGGTGACGTACAGGAGGAAGATGAGCCCGTAGATCCCGAGATTTACGAGGCAGAGCGGCATGCCGTACTTCGAGGCGAAGTTGCTCTGGTAGCCGGTATCGGTGAGAAGCCTGTGGTAGCCGCGCGCGTGCCCGCCGTTCAGGTGAAGCCCGACCATGATGCAGGAGAGGAACAGGACCAGGAAGAATACGGTCGCGAAGCCCTGGTAGGAGCGGCCGACCCTCTCATAGAGCGCGTTGTCAAGGCGCGGAACGGTGGGCGGGAGCGCGTCCATCGTCTTGTACATGAAATTGTAGACCAGGAAACCGAACAGGCCGAACGCAAGACCGCCGTTATACAGATTGTAGCCCTTATGCCAGGCGCGCGCCCCGGGCAGGATGGCCGGGATGACGAACGAGAGCATCATCGTGAAAAGGATCGTGAGAAGGAGCCCCTGCGAGGTCACGCGGACCTTGCCGAGCTGGTAGTAGGGACCCAGTGTATAGCGGAAGAGGAGCTCGCTGATAAACGGCGCGAAGCTGGTCGCGAACATGCAGACATGAAGGTTCTGCTTAAAGTCGATCTTTTTGACCCACATGTAAAAGAACGGCGCGGCGAAGCACGGCCACATATTCAGGAAATTGAGCCCGTAGAAGCAGTGGGCGACCACAAGGAAAAAGCCGGCCAGCGTGTTGCCGTGGGACTCCCCCGGAATGTGCGTCATGAAATGGTGCATGGCGGCACCGCAGGCGCCGGTGTTGATGAGCGCCGCCGGAAGGCTTCCTATCCGGATATAGTCCGTGACCAGCGGCCCGGGGGTCGTCATGATCCGGCCCCAGTCCTTCATGACGGTGACCGGGTCTTCTCCTGTATAGACTGCTGCGACTGCCGCCGCGATCAGGCAGTAGACCGAGAAAAAGCCGGCAAACTGGTTGATGATGCGGCTGTTCATATCGGATGATGCTGGCATGGCAGGTCCCTCGTTTCATTGTTCTGCAGGACCGGACGATGCGGTCCTTGGTATCATTGTAACGGTTTTTTGAGAACTTGAAAGTACCACCGGCGACGGAAGGCGCTTTTTTTAGTTACAAAATCAGGAACAATCACAGCCGTTCGATATATCGTACGGTTTTAAAACCCGCCGTCCGCGCCCCGCGGCTTTGTGATAAGCTTTCTGGAAGGAATGCCGCCGGAGCGGCGGCGCGTGCCCGCAGTAAAAGAGGAGGAAGGATGCGGAAAAAGGGCGGCAACATCCGGCAGCGGAAGGGCGGACGCTGGGAGGCGAGATTATATATAGGAAAGAACGCAGGCGGCACCGGCATGGTCCGCTCCTTTTACGGCGCGACCAGGGAGGAGGCGGACGCGCTGCGCAGCGCATTCATTAATAAGGAAAGAACACGTTTTGCGCTTTCCGGCAGGGAGCCGGCGCCTGACCCGTGGGAGAGCTTTAAAAGGCGCGCGGCGGAAGGGCTTCTTACGGAAGAGGAAAAGGGGACCCTGGCCTTTGCCATGGCGGAATGGCTTAATTCCGTGGAGCCGGACGTGAAGGAGTCAAGCTTCGCGAACTATAACTTCATCGCGGGCCATTACATTTTCCCGTATCTCGGGGACGTCATGCTTTCAGAGCTTACCCGGGAGACCGCGGACAGCTATGTGAGGACCCTGAGGACGGAAGGACGCGCCGGCGGAGGCGGGCTGTCCCCGAAGATGGTGGCGTGCATCCTTGCGGTCGTAAGAAGGGTCATAAGCTACGCAAAAGACCATGATCAGCCCGTTCCGGAGGTGCGCTTCCGCGCGCCGCGCCAGAAAAAGCCCGGGATCCGTGTCCTGACGGTCAGGGACCAGCGGATCCTCGAGGAAGCCTGCGAGCAGGCCGGGACAGTGGGCCTGGGGATCCTTCTCAGCCTGTACGGAGGCTTAAGGATCGGCGAGGTCTGCGGGCTCCGCTGGGACAGCGTGGATCTTGAGGCGGGACTCATCACCGTCGTCAGGACCATTTCCCGCATCCGTTCGCCCGACAGGCGGAAGGGACAGAAGACCCGCATCCTGGTCGGGACCCCGAAGACCGAAACCTCCAGGCGCCATGTGCCGGTCGCTTCCTTTTTAAAGGAGCGGCTTGCCGCCGCGCGCCGCGACAGGGACTGCTACGTCCTGACCGGCACGCGGGAGTATATGGAACCCCGCGTTTTCTACGCGAAGTACAGGAAGCTCCTGCGTGACAGCGGCATTCCCCCGTACAACTATCACGCGCTCCGGCACACCTTCGCGACAAGGTGCGTGGAGAGCGGCGTCGAGGTGAAGGCGCTCTCCGAGATCCTGGGCCACGCCGACATCTCGATCACGCTGAGCCGGTATGTGCACCCGACCGTGGAACAGAAGAAAAAACAGATCCTGCTTTTAGAGGAAATGATGGGAAGGAGCACGGCCCCGGAAGAACCGCCAGGCTGCAAATGAAATGCGCGATAAGAGAGCTTCAGTGATATAATAGATTTGTTCCGTTATTATTGGTTTTCTTTATTTAAGGAGGCAATTTATGGCAGTTAATCGTTTTGTGCTGAACGGAGTTTCCTATCATGGACACGGCGCGATCCAGGAGATCCCGGGGATCCTTAAGGCGAAAGGCTTCACAAAGGCCTTTGTCGCATCGGATCCGGATCTCGTCAAGTTCGGCGTGACCGCAAAGGTGACGGATCTTCTTGACAAAGCTGGCATCGGTTACGAGCTCTATTCCAACATCAAGCCGAATCCCACGATCGAGAACGTTCAGGCAGGCGTTGCGGCCTACAAGGCATGCGGTGCTGACTGCATGATCACCATCGGC
>CACXDR010000349.1 GCA_902766415.1 uncultured Lachnospiraceae bacterium | reverse complement strand
GGGCAGGAGTATGAACGGCTGAAGCGGCAGGCCGCCCTGATCGACGGCGCGAGGATCACCACGATCGACAGCTTCTGCCTTTCCGTGATCCGCGAGCACGCGGACCTTACGGACCTTGCCCCCTCCTTCCGCGTAGGCGGCGAGGACGAGCTTTCCCTTATGCGCGCGGACTGCCTTACCGAGGTCCTTGAGGAGGCGTTCGAGGAGGGCGGGGAGGAATTCGAGCGCTTTGCCGCTTCCTACACGACCGGCCGCGACGACTCCGGCCTTGCGGACCTGGCCGCCTCCGTGTACAGGTTTTCCGAGAGCACGCCCTGGCCTGAGGAGTGGCTGGAGGAGCAGCTTAAGGAGGCGGAGATGGCGGAGGCCGGGACGGCCGATCCCTTCCGCGCCCCCTGGACAGAGACGCTCCTCGTCGAATTAAGGGACTACTTCGCGGGACTTGAACAGAAGGCGGACGCGATGCTTGCGGTCTGCAATGAAAGCGGCGGCCCCGCGGGGTACGCCGGTACGATCGAAGAGGAGCGGGAACGGTTCCGGATGCTTTCCGAAGCGCGGGACTTTCAGCGCATGCGCTCCATTCTCCTTACCTTCCGGGAGTGGGCGAAGATCGGCAAAAAGGGGAAGACGGACGATGCCGGCAAGGTGAAGCTTGTACAGGATACGAGGAACGCCTGGAAACGGACCATGGGCTCCATGATCGAAAGGTTCGGCGGGAGCAGGGAGGAGGTCCTTGACGAGCTGAAGAACGAGGCGCGCGCGGTCCGCGTGCTGATCGGCCTTGTGCGCGCCTTCCGCGCGCGCTATACGGAGCGGAAGCGGGACAGGAACCTTCTCGATTTTTCGGACCTTGAGCATCTCGCGCTGGAGCTCTTCTGGACCAGGGACCCGGAGGGAAACCGCGTCCGCACGCCTGTGGCGGAGGAGTACCGCCGGATGTTCCGGGAGATCTATATCGACGAGTACCAGGATTCAAACGACGTCCAGGAGCAGCTGCTCCTTGCCATGGACAAGGGTTCGGTGTTCATGGTCGGGGACGTGAAGCAGTCGATCTACGCGTTCCGCCAGGCAAAGCCCGAGCTTTTCAACAGGAAGTACCATACCTTCCGGAAGGCGGCGGCTCCCGGGACAGGAAACTCCGGGACAGCGCCCTCAGGGGCAGATGGCTCAGGTGCAGGGACCTTCGCGGCGCAGGCCCCGGAGGGAACGGATACCCGCGTGGACCTTTCCCGGAACTTCCGGAGCAGGCAGGAGGTCGTCAACGCAGTGAACGGCATATTCCGGGTCATCATGCGTCCGGAGACCGGCGGCATAGGCTACGGCGAAGACGCCTGTCTCCGCTGCGGGGCGGACTACCCTGAGCCGGAGCAGGGGAAGGAGTCCATGTTCGCGCCGGAGCTCCTCCTCGCGGATACGGACGGCTTTACGGGGGACGCGGACAGCCAGGAGATCGAGGCCCGCATGATCGCGGACCGGATCCGGAGGCTTACGGACCCCGCGTCCGGGATCTCCGTTTACGACAGTGAAACGAAAAAGATGCGGCCGGTCAGGTTCGGGGATATCGTGATCCTGCTCCGCGCCTTAAGGAACCGGGCGGAGACGCTGGTGAGCGTCCTGATGAGCGAGGGGATCCCCGCGAAGGCGGACCAGAGCACGGGCTACTTTGACGCCCAGGAGGTGCGCATGGTCCTCTCGATCCTGGAGGCGGTCGATAATCCTCTTTCCGACATTCCGTTCGCGGCCTTCCTGGTTTCTCCCGTGACAGGGCTCACGAACGAGGAGCTCGCGCTCCTTACCGCGGAGGCGGGCCGGGGGGAGGACCCGGAGCCGCTTTACACACGCCTTTCCCGCGTGAAGGATTCACAAAACCACCCGGATGCCGCGGAAAAGCTCCGGAACGCGTTCTCGTTCCTCGAAGCGTACAGCGCCAGGGCTGTGGCGGTATCCCTCCCGGACCTCGTCCGCGGGATCATGGACGAAAGCGGCCTGTACGCCTACGTCTCCGCGCTCCCGGGAGGGAACGTGCGGCGGGCGAACCTTGACATGCTGTACGAAAAGGCGCGCGCCTTCGAGGCGGCGGGCTACCGCGGGCTCTACGATTTCGTGCGCTACATCGCGCTTCTTAAAAAATACGACACGGACTTCGGCGAGGCCTCGCCCGCGGGAGAAAGCGGGGACACCGTCCGCGTCATGACCATCCACCGCTCGAAGGGACTCGAGTTCCCCGTCGTCTTCGTGGCGGGCCTCACGAAACGGTTCAACATGAGGGACACAGACAGCGGCATCATCGTGGACCAGAGGCTCGGGATCGCGGCGGACAACGTGGACCTTGCACTCCACACGAAGGACCGCACGATGAAAAAGAACGCGGTCGCGTGGCACATGCGCACGGAGGCCCTCGGGGAGGAGCTGCGCGTCCTCTACGTCGCGATGACCCGCGCGAAGGAGAAGCTCATCCTGACCGCTGCGAAAAGCGGGCTTTCCGCAAAGGCGGCGAAGGGAACGGTCGTCACCGGGACCGCGGACTTAAGGTCCGCGCTCTCGTATCTTGACTGGATCCTCCCGGCTCTCAACATGGATCCCGGGCGCTGCGGCTTCCGGACGGAATTTTTCCGGGCAGCGGAGGAGGCGGAGAAGCAGGAGGCGGTCTTCCGAGGGACCGCGAAGCTTGAGGAGGCGCTTTCCGCGCTCGTGCACGAGCCCTCCGGGGAGGTGCCGGAAGCGTTCCGCTACATGGACCTTCCGTACCCCTATGAGGCGGATACGATGCTCCACACGAAGCTTTCGGTATCGGAGCTGAAGCACCGCGGGGACCATGAGGATCTTATGGACGCGGCGGTGGCGGCCTTTGTCCCGGAGGAGCAGGAGGACTCTGCTTCCCCGGCGGCAGGGGAGAACGCGGCGGATACGGGGGACCGGGCGCCTGATACGGCAGCGGATGCCGCGAAGGCCCGCGAAGAAAAGCGCCGCGCGGCCTCTGAGCGCGGGATGAGCCGCGGCACGGTGTACCACCGTGTCATGGAGCTCCTTGACTACGGAAGAGTCAGTGACACCGTGTCACTTTCTGCCTTCCTTAAAGAGCTCTCAGACCGTGAGGTGCTCACGGAGGAGGAGCGCGCCGTGGTGCGCCCCGGGGATTTCCGGTCCTTCTTCGGATCGGAGCTCGGGAAACGCATGAGGGCGGCGGCCGGGGCCGGGGAGCTCAGAAGGGAAGCCCCGTTCGTCATGGCCGTCCCTGCCTCGCGCGTGGACCCGGGGACAGGGTCGGAGGAGCCGGTCCTCGTCCAGGGCATCATCGACGCGTGGTTCCCGGATGAAGACGGGAGCATCGTCCTCGTGGACTACAAGACGGACCGCGTGAAGACGGAGGAGGAGCTGAAGGAACGCTACCGGGTGCAGCTTGACTACTACGCGGAGGCGCTGTCCATGATGGAGGCGAAGCGCGTGTCGGAGAAGATCATCTGGTCCTTTGCCCTCGGGAGGGCAATCTCCTTGTAGAAAAGGGAAAAGTCAGATATACTATATGGAATACAGCGGGCGCGCCCGCATATTTCCACTGAAAGGACGTACCATGACAAGAAGAACGCTCAGGGAGCACTGCTTTAAAATGCTGTTCTGCATGGATTTTTATCCGCCCGAGGAGGCGGAGGAACAGATCGAGGATTACTTCCGCTCCGGCGAGGAGGACGAAACGGACGAGGCCGGCAGGACGGAGATCCTGCACATGGTCGCGCTGTCCCCCGAGGAGGAGGCGGAGTGCCGCGCGCGTGTGGACGCGGTCCTCGATAAGCTTCCGGAGATCGACAAGGCCATCGAGGAGGTCTCGGAGGGCTGGAAGCTGAAGCGTATGGGCAGGGTGGAGCTCACCGTGCTCCGTCTCGCCTGCTACGAGATCCGCTTTGACGAGGGCGTGCCCGAAAAGGTCGCGATCAACGAGGCGGTAGAGCTTTCAAAGAAGTTCGGAGGGGAAGAGTCTCCCGCGTTCGTCAACGGGATCCTCGCGAAGCTGGTCTGACCATGGCGGGGATCTATTCCGTAACGCAGGTCAATCAATATATCGGGAACCTGTTCCGCGAGGACTTCATGCTCCGGCGCATCCGTGTGAGAGGCGAGGCGTCGAACGTAAAATACCACAGTTCAGGCCACCTCTATTTCACACTGAAGGATCAGGGAGGGACCATCTCTGCCGTGATGTTCGCGGGACAGAGAAGGGGTCTCTCCTTTGTGATGAAAGAAGGGCAGAAGCTGGTCGTGACAGGCTCCGTCGAGGTGTACGCGCGGAGCGGGACCTACCAGCTTTATGCCGTAAAGATCGAAGAGGAAGGGCGCGGGGACCTTTACGAGGCATTCCTCAGGCTGAAGCAGGAGCTTGAAGAGATGGGCATGTTCGCCCCGGAGTATAAAAAGCCCGTCCCGAAGTACGCGATGTCGGTCGGGATCGTCACGTCGAAGACCGGGGCGGCGGTCCGGGACATTATCAATATCTCGAAGCGGAGGAACCCGTACGTAAAGCTCGTGCTGTACCCTGCTTATGTGCAGGGGCCGCAGGCGGCGGGAAGCATCGTCCGGGGCTTAAGGACCCTGGACCGGATGGGCCTCGACGTGATCATCGCGGGGCGCGGCGGCGGCTCCATGGAGGACCTCTGGGCCTTCAACGAGGAGGCGGTGGCGCGGGCCATCTTTGAATGCGAGACCCCGGTCATCTCCGCGGTCGGGCACGAGACGGACTTCACGATCGCGGACTTTGCCGCGGACTTAAGGGCGCCCACGCCGAGCGCGGCGGCGGAGCTCGCGGTCCCGGACATGGCCCGCTTCCTTTCGGACCTTGACGGGCAGGAGCAGGCGTTAAGGGACGCCCTGCTTCTGAAGACGGAACGCCTGCGAGCGAGGGTAAATGCCGGCAGCCTGCGGCTGAAGCTCAGGAGCCCTTCCGGGCTCATCCGCGACAGGAGGAGCCGTACGGAGGAGCTTCGTTTAAGGATGGAGACCTCCATGCACAGGAAGCTTGCGGACACGGCATACCGCTTCCGCGCGGACGCGGAGCGGCTCCGCATGCTGTCCCCGCTGAACCGGCTGAAGGGCGGGTTCGCATATGTCACGGGCCCCGGCGGGCGCGCGGTCAGGACCGCGGCGGAGACGGAGGCCGGGCAGACGGTAGCTTTAAGGTTCTCGGACGGGACGGTCCGGGCAGAGGTAAAGGAAAAGGAGATCGATCCCGAAACGCCATGAATACGGAAGACGGCAGCACGGGCGCGGAGCGCGCCCGCGAAAAGCAGGGAAGCAGGTCCGCCACGGTGGAGGCGAAGCTGAAAAAGCTGGAGGCGGTCCTTGAGAAGCTCGAGGACGAGGACACGCCGCTCGAGGCTTCCTTTGCGCTTTACGGACAGGGAATGAAGCTGGTGAAAGAGATCAATGAAAAGATAGACAGGGTGGAGAAGGAGATCACCGTACTCGAAGGAGAGGAAGATGAGTGACTATCATTACGACAATTCGGAGGTCAACAGTCTTATAAGGGAGTATCTGCCTCCGGTCCGGGGCCTGCAGGAGACTGTCATCCGGGCCATGGACGAGGCTGTGGAGAACGGGGGAAAGCGCATCCGTCCCATCCTCATGTACGAGGCGTGCCGCATGTTCGCGGAGGCCTGCGGCGAGGAGAAGGACCAGTGGATCAGCGACATCGCCCCGTTCATGGCCGCGATCGAGATGATCCACACATTTTCACTGATCCATGACGACCTGCCCTGTATGGACAACGACACCCTGAGGAGAGGCAAGCCGACCACCTGGTACACCTACGGCGAGGCCATGGGCGTCCTCGCGGGCGACGGGCTCATGCTCGAGGCGATGGCGGTCGCCGGCAGATGCGCTGCGGACAGCTCGAACCCCGGGCGCGCGTCGGAGGCGGTCCGCATCCTCGGAGAAAAGAGCGGGATCCGGGGCATGCTGGGCGGCCAGTCGGTCGATGTCGAGATGACCGGGAAGCCGCTCACGGCGGAGCAGCTCGACTTTATCTACCGCCTGAAGACCGGCGCCCTGATCGAGGCGTCGCTCATGATCGGCGCGATCATCGGCGGGGCCACGCAGAAGGAAGCGGAGATCATGGAAAGGATCGGCGCCTGCGTGGGCATCGCCTTCCAGATCCGGGACGACATCCTTGACGAGACCTCCACGGCGGAGGTGCTTGGAAAGCCGGTCCACTCGGACGAAAAGAACCTGAAGACCACCTACGTGTCGCTTTACGGCATCAGAAAGGCGGAGGAGGAGGTCCTCCGGCTGTCCGCGGAGGCGGATGCGCTGCTTGAGGAGCTTCCCGGGGACAAGACCACCCTCCGCAGCCTGGTCGGCATGCTGGTCGACAGGAAAAACTGAAAAAGGAGCCGCGCGTTTTTCCGCGCGCGGAGAAGTATATATGATTCTGGATCGTATCAACGGGCCTGAGGACATCCGGAGCATCCCGGAGGAGGACCTTCCGGCGCTCGCGCATGAGATCAGGTCGTTCATCATCGAACGGACCAGCGTGAACGGGGGCCATCTCTCCAGCAACTTAGGTGTTGTGGAGCTGACCATGGCCATGTATCTCGCGTTCCAGCCGCCGAAGGACAAGATCATCTGGGACGTCGGGCACCAGTCCTACACCCACAAGATCCTGAGCGGGAGGAAGAAGGAGTTCGCGGAGCTCCGGAAGTTCGGCGGGATCGCCGGCTTCCCGAAAACGCAGGAGAGCCCGTGCGACGCCTTCAATACGGGGCATTCCTCGACCTCCATCTCCGCCGGCATCGGCATGGCGGAGGCGCGGGACCTGAAAAAGGAAGACTACAGCGTTGTCTCCGTGATCGGGGACGGCGCCCTGACCGGCGGCATGGCCTACGAGGCGCTGAACAACGCCGCCGCGCTGAAAAAGAACTTTATCATCGTCCTGAACGACAACCGCATGTCCATCTCGAAGAACGTGGGCGGCATGTCGCATTATCTGAACGAGATCCGGACCGGCGTCCGGTACAACCGCCTGAAGGAGGAGGTGGCGGGGCGGCTCGGGAGCATCCCCGGCATCGGCCCCACCGTCGTCGAGGGCATACGCTCGACGAAGAACGGGCTGAAGCAGATACTCATTCCGGGCATGCTTTTTGAAAACATGGGCATCACCTACCTGGGACCCGTGGACGGCCACGATATCCGCCGCCTGGTGAAGGTCTTCGAGGAGGCGAAGCGTGTGAACCACGCGGTCCTTGTCCATGTGCTCACCCAGAAGGGAAGGGGCTACAGGCCCGCGGAGCGCCATCCGGACCGCTTCCACGGCGTAGGGCCCTTCGACCTTACGACGGGAAAGCCGAAGAAGAAAAAGACGCTGCCGGACTATACCGACGTGTTTTCCGCGAAGCTTGTATCGCTTGCGGAAAGGGATCCGTCGATCGTCGCCGTGACGGCTGCCATGCCGGACGGCACCGGCCTTTCCGCGTTCGGGAAAAGGTTCCCGGACAGGTTTTTTGACGTAGGCATCGCGGAGCAGCACGCGGTGACGAGCGCGGCAGGACTCGCGGCAGGGGGCATGAAGCCCGTCGTCGCGGTCTATTCGTCGTTCCTGCAGCGCGGCTTCGACCAGGTGCTGCACGACGTATGCATCCAGGACCTCCCGGTCGTCTTCGCGATCGACCGCGCGGGACTGGTCGGCGCGGACGGGGAGACCCACCAGGGGATCTTCGACCTGTCGTTCTTAAGCTGCATCCCGAACATGACCGTCCTCGCCCCGAAGAACTGCTGGGAGCTCGAGGACATGCTGGATTTCGCGTTCTCCTACGGGCACCCGGTCGCGGTCCGCTATCCGCGCGGGCAGGCGTACCGCGGGCTTGAGGAGTTCCGGAGCCCGGTCGTGTTCGGAAAGGGAGAGCTGATCTACGAGGAGGAGGAGACCGCGATCTTCGCCGCCGGCAGCATGGTGAGCACGGGAGAGCACGTGCGTGAGAAGCTGAAGGCGATGGGACATCCCTGCAGCCTCGCGAACGCGCGCTTCGTAAAGCCTGTCGACACGGAGCTCCTGGAACGGCTGGCGGCGCGCCATAAGAGGATCATCACCATGGAGGAGAACGTCCTGTGCGGAGGCATGGGGCTTACCGCGGCAGACTGGCTCAGGGAGCATCATCCGGAGACGGAGGTCTGCCATATCGCGCTGCCGGACGCCTACGTGGAGCACGGGGACGTCACGGTGCTCCGGAGCCACCTGGGGATCGACTCGGATTCGGTGATCCGGATCCTGTGTGAAAAGTACGGGTTCTGAGACAAGGGCCACAGTCTTGAGGAAAACTATGAAGAAACGGCTTGACATTCTTTTGACGGAAAGGAACCTTGCGGGAAGCCGCGAGAAGGCGAAGGCGCTCATCATGTCCGGGATCGTCTACGTGAACGGGCAGAAGGAGGACAAGGCCGGCACGGCCTTTCCGGAGGAGGCGGAGATCGAGGTCCGCGGAAGCACGCTGAAGTACGTGAGCCGGGGCGGGCTGAAGCTCGAAAAGGCGGTCGCGGAGTTCGGCGTGGAGCCGGCAGGGAAGATCTGCATGGACGTCGGGGCATCGACCGGCGGCTTCACGGACTGCATGCTCCAGAACGGTGCGGTGAAGGTCTACGCGGTCGATGTCGGCCACGGCCAGCTTGACTGGAAGCTCAGGAACGACCCGAGGGTCGTCTGCCTGGAAAAGACGAATATCCGGTACACGACCAGGGAGCAGGTGCCGGACGAGATCGCGCTTTCTTCGATCGACGTCTCGTTCATCTCCCTTTCGAAGGTCCTGCCCGCGGTCCGCGCGCTCCTTTCGCCGGACGGCGAGGTCGTCGCCCTCATAAAGCCGCAGTTCGAGGCGGGGCGCGAGAAGGTCGGGAAGCACGGCGTGGTCCGGGACCCGGCCGTACACAAAGAGGTCATCCTGAACGCCCTTTCCTACGCGGCGGACAACGGCTTCCGGGTCACGGGACTCACCTTCTCGCCCATCCGCGGGCCGGAGGGCAATATCGAATATCTTTACGACCTGAGGGCCGGTGAAGTCGTCCCCGCGGGGGACGGGACGGTCCCGGATGTGACGGAGAAGACCGTGGACGCGGTCGTGGAGGCCGCGCACGCTGCGCTTGCCCGTCCGAAGGAGTCTGTATGAAGCGTTTCTGCCTGTTTGTGAACCCGGAAAAGCCGAAGGCGGCCGAGACCGCGGAGTTTGTGAGGAGCCTCCTTCTCAAGAGGGGGGCGGAAAGGGTCTTCGTCACGGAAAAGCTGCCGGCGGAGCCGGACCCGGGATACTGCCCGGACTGCGTGATCACGTTCGGCGGGGACGGGACCATGATCCGCGCGGCAAGGCACCTTGCCGGGAGCAGGATCCCGATCGCGGGCGTGAATATGGGCAATCTCGGATATCTCACTACGGTATCCGGCGAGGAGGAGATCTTCCGGCTCCTCGGCGCGCTCATGGACAACCGGTACGAGATCGAGGAGCGCATGATGCTGTCCGGCACCGTGCTGAGAAAAGGGGACGCCGCAGCGGCGAAGCATGAGATCGCACTGAACGAGGCTGTCGTTTCAAGAAAAACAAGCGCCGGTCCGGTACATTTCCGTGTTTTGGTGAACGGTGCTTTCTTGAATGAATATAAGGCAGATGGTATAATTATTTCGACACCGACCGGGTCTACCGCGTACAATCTGAGCGCCGGGGGCCCTATCGTGGAGCCGGCGGC
>CACXDR010000348.1 GCA_902766415.1 uncultured Lachnospiraceae bacterium | reverse complement strand
CACCGCCGCGTGCCTCTACACCGGCATCGTGACGGACACCGGGGTGTTCAAGTACCAGCAGACATCCGCGCACACCATGGAGATCGCGGGGACGCTCATGGAAAAGGGCATCCCGTTCGGCGAGATCATCGACGTCGCGTTTTACAGGAAGACGCCGGTGCAGAACCGGATGCTCGGGAAGTGCCTTGTGGACAGCATCCCGCGGCTCAGCGGGAAGTGTCTTTTTGCCGTGGTCACCATGAAGGACAAGAAGGCCTTCGGCGCGGACCACAGGGACCTTGACGGCGTCGCGGAGCAGCTGAGGCTTACGCAGGGCGTCGAGTGCTCGTGCCTGATCTCCGAGACCGTTACGGGACAGTGGAAGCTGTCCCTCCGCTCGGCGGACCGGGTCAACGTCGCGGAGATCGCGGCCCTCTACGGGGGCGGCGGACACATCCGCGCGGCCGGATGCACGATCGACGGGACCGTCCCCGCGGCCGATATCATGGACCGCATCGTAACTGAGACCGGCCGGCAGCTTGGCGAAACGGAGTGATCCCGGATGTACGACGGCGTCATCAATGTATATAAGGAAAAGGGCTTTACGTCCCACGACGTAGTCGCGAAGATGCGGGGCATCTTCCGGCAGAAGAAGATCGGCCACACCGGCACGCTCGACCCGGACGCGGAGGGCGTGCTCCCGGTCTGCCTCGGGAACGCGACGAAGCTCTGCGATATGCTGACGGACAGGACGAAGGCCTACCGGGCCGTGCTCCTTCTGGGCGTCACTACGGACACGCAGGACGCGGGAGGCACCGTACTTTCCCGGCGTCCGGTCACCTGCACGGAGGAGGAGGCCAGGGCCGCGGTCATGTCGTTTACCGGCACGTACGCGCAGGTCCCGCCTATGTACTCCGCGCTGAAGGTGAACGGGCAGAAGCTCGTGGACCTCGCGAGGCGGGGCATCGAGGTAGAGCGGAAGCCGCGGGAGGTGCAGATCTTCTCGATCGGGATCGAGGAATTATGCCTGCCTCGCGCGGTGATCACGGTGTCCTGCTCGAAGGGCACCTACATCCGGACCCTGTGCCATGATATCGGGGAAAGGCTTGGCTGCGGCGGCTGTATGGAATCGCTTTTAAGGATCCGCTCGGGAAGCTTCCTCCTTGAGGACACGCACAGGCTTTCGGAGCTTTCGGAGGCTGCGGCGGCGGGAGATCCGGAACGGTATCTCATCCCGACGGACCGGTGCCTTGAGGAATACGATGCATTGTCCGCGTTGCCGGAGGGCGACAGACCGTTAAAGAACGGGAACCCCCTGGATGCAGGGCTGGTCCGCTCCTTCGCCGGCGCGGAGGGCGCCCTTTACAGGGTCTATGACAGCACGGGCGTTTTTACGGGGCTTTACCGTTTTTCCGGGCAGAAGCTCCGCCCGGAAAAGATGTTCCTCGCGCGCCCGGAATGCTGAAGTAAAAGGAAAGAAGGGAATGCCGGCCTGCCGGCACTTGAAAAGCATGCAGAAAGACTGGATCGGAACAACGGAAGTGAAGATCGCGCAGCCGACGGTCGTTTCCATCGGAAAGTTCGACGGCGAGCACATGGGGCACCAGAAGATCTTCGAGACCATGCGCGAGATCTCCGAAAAGGAAGGGTACGCGACAGCGGTCTTTACCTTCGGGACCCCGCCGGCGGCGGTCGTCGAGGGGAGCGACAAGGCCCAGATCAACACGAACGCGGAGCGCAGGAAGCGCCTCCACGAGGCGGGGATCGAGTATATCGTCGAGTATCCCTTTACGCCGGAGATCGCCGCCATGAGCGGCGAGCGCTTCGTGAAGGAGGTCCTTCTTTCAAAGATGAATATGAAGGCTGTCGTCGCCGGCCCGGACTGCGCGTTCGGAAAGGCGAAGAGCGGGAACGCCGCCCTCCTGATGAAGCTCGGGCCGGAGCTCGGCTTCCGTCCGGTCATCATCGAAAAGCGGAAGGACGGGGACCGGGACATCAGCTCCACCTATATCCGCGAGGAGCTCCGGAACGGGAACATCCGGAAGGCGAACGAGCTCCTCGGGGCCGTCTATTCCATCGAGGGAACGGTGACGCACGGCAACCGGATCGGCGGAAGCAGGCTCGGGTTCCCGACGGTGAACCTCATGGTGCCCGCGGGGAAGCTCCTGCCGCGCTTCGGCGTCTACGCGACGACCGTGGAGCTGCCGGACGGCCGGGAGTACCGGGGGATCACGAACGTCGGCGACAACCCGACGGTCGAAGGGGACAGGCTCGGCCACATCGCAAGGATCGAGACCTTCCTGATCGATTTCTCCGGGGACCTCTACGACAAGACGGTGACGGTCCGGTTCCGCGACTTCCTCCGGCCGGAAAAGAAGTTCGCTGACCTTGACGCCCTGAAGGCCCAGATCGCGAAGGATATCGCGGCCATGAACCATATGAGGGACTGTCAGGATGATGCAGACGGACGCTGAGTTCGCGCGCGCTTTTCGGCATTATTTCGTGACGCCTTTCGTTGACATCGTACGCGCGTCTGTGATATGATGCTTTAGCCAGTAAAACGCCCAGGACTATGCTTCCGGAATACTCCACCGGTCCCGCAGTTCTAGGGTACGTAAAAGTCAAAGGAGAAAAGATATGATCACAAAAGAGAAAAAGGCAGAAATCATCGCAGCTTACGGAAGAAAAGAGGGTGACACCGGTTCACCGGAGGTCCAGATCGCGATCCTTACCGAGCGCATCAGGGAGCTTACCGAGCACCTTAAGGCGAACCCGAAGGATCACCACTCCAGAAGAGGTCTTCTGATGATGGTCGGACAGAGAAGAGGACTTCTCACTTATTTAAAGGATAAGGATCTGGAAGGCTATCGTGCGCTGATCGAGAAGCTCGGCCTCAGAAAGTAATAACGACTTTCTTTTCAGGGTGGAATATGTATTCCGCCCTGTTCTGTGTTTATTAAGAAGAAAGAGATCCGGTTTCAAAGAACGAACAAGAAGAGTGAAGGCGAAGAAAGAAAAAGGAGAATTATGAGCAAAGAATTCAAAAGCTACAGTATGGAGCTGGCAGGCAGGACCCTGACGGTCGAGATCGGCAGAGTCTGCGCGCAGGCGAACGGTGCGGCGCTGATGCATTACGGCGACACCGTCGTGCTCTCCACCGCGACCGCTTCCAAGCAGCCGCGCGAGGGGATCGATTTCTTCCCGCTGTCCGTGGAGTACAACGAGCGCCAGTACGCTGTCGGAAAGATCCCGGGAGGCTTCATGAAGAGAGAGGGCAAGCCCTCCGAGAACGCCATCCTGACCGACCGCGTCATCGACCGCCCCATGCGTCCGCTGTTCCCGAAGGACTACAGGAACGACGTTACCCTTGAGAACCTGGTCATGAGCGTCGATCCCGACTGCTCCCCGGAGCTTACCGCCATGCTGGGCACCGCGATCGCGACCTCGATCTCGGATATCCCGTTCGACGGTCCCTGCGCGATGACGCAGGTCGGCCTGGTCGACGGCAAGTTCATCATCAACCCGACGAACGCGGAGAAGAAGGTCTCCGACCTCGCGCTGACCGTCGCGAGCACCGCGACCAAGGTCATCATGATCGAGGCGGGTGCGAACGAGGTCCCCGAACAGACCATGATCGACGCGATCTACGAGGCT
>CACXDR010000347.1 GCA_902766415.1 uncultured Lachnospiraceae bacterium | reverse complement strand
GTCTTCATCATCGACGCGAACGAGGGCGTGGTCCCGCACCGGAAGGCCGGGACGCGCGACGAGCTTGAGGAGGAGCGCCGCATGTTCTACGTCGCGATGACCCGCGCGAAGGACGAGCTGGTCGTCTGTACCTTAAAAAAACGCTTTAAACGGGAGGTCTCCGAGTCTCCTTTTATTGCGGAGTATGAAAAATAGGGTTATACTGTCAAAAATCGCAGGCGCCTTAAGCCAAAGGAGAAACGGAAATATGAAGGAAAGCGACAACATCAGAAGAGAAGGGCTGTTTGACGGCGGCGAGACGACTGTCACGCTGGAGCTTGACGACGGGCAGGAGCTGGAATGCGTCGTCCTGAAGATCTTCAGGGCGGGAGAGCATGAATATATCGCGGTGATGCCTCAGGACGCCGACGAGGACGGGGAGGTCTACCTGTACCGCTTCTTCGAGAAGCCGGACGGCCAGCCGGACCTCACGAACATCGAGGACGACGACGAGTACGAGATCGCGGCGGACAGGTTCGACGAGATCCTTGACGAGCAGGAATTCAACGAGCTGTTCCCGGACAGGAAAAGGAGCTGAAGCGCATGATGCTGGAAGAGGATGATGTAATGGAAATGCAGGTGAAGGTCCAGGCGCCGGACGGGTCGATGATCGACTGCGTCCCGATCGAGATCTTTACCATGGAAGAGGGCGGACAGGAGTATATCGCGCTTCTCCCGGCGGAGGATTTCGCCTCGGAGGATGTGGACGGGACGCTCTATTTTTACCGCTACGCGGAGAGCGCGGACGGCGAGCCTGTCCTCACGAACCTTATGGATTACGCGGAATACGAGCGCTGCGCCGAGGCGTTCCGCGAGATCCTGATGGAAGAGGACGAGGCGGAGGAAGAGGAATAAGGAAATCAGCAGATCAGGCGGAATCAGCGGATCTGGCGGAATCAGGAAAACAAGCGGATCAGGCGGAATAAGGAGGGACCTTCATGGAGGAAAACAGGAAAGTCACGATCAGCCGGACGACGAAGGAGACGGACATCACGCTGACGCTGGACCTTGACGGGAGCGGCGTCTGCGAGCTTGACACCGGCATCGGGTTCTTTGACCACATGCTGAACGGGTTCGCCCGCCACGGGCTTTTCGACCTTTCCGTGCACTGCAGTGGCGACCTTTCCGTGGACCCGCACCACACGGTCGAGGATATCGGGATCGTGCTGGGGCAGGCGATCGCGAAGGCAGCCGGCGACAAGGCCGGGATACGCCGCTTCGGCAGCGCCATCCTGCCCATGGATGAGGCGCTGGTGCTTTGCGCGGTCGATCTTTCCGGCAGGCCGTATTACATGTCGGACCTTTCGTTCACGGTGCCGAAGCTCGGCGGGATGGACACGGAGCTCGTGAAGGAATTCTTCTATTCCATTTCCTACGCGGCTGCCATGAACCTGCACTTCAAGCAGCTTTCCGGGGAGAACAACCACCACATCGCGGAGTGCGCCTTCAAGGCCTTCGCGAAGGCGCTGGACCAGGCGACGCAGTTTGACCCGCGGATCAGCGGGGTGCTCTCGACAAAAGGATCGCTGTAACGCGCGTTATCATAAAAGGGCTGCTGCATTTCTTAATGCAGCAGCCCTTTTGTATGATCCGCGGAAATCAGACGTTGAAGCGGAACAGGATCACGTCGCCGTCCTGCACCACGTACTCCTTGCCCTCAAGGCGCATGAGGCCCTTTTCCTTCGCGGCGTTCGCCGAGCCGCAGGCCATAAGGTCGTCGTAGTTGATGACCTCCGCGCGGATGAAGCCGCGCTCAAAGTCGGTGTGGATCTTTCCTGCGGCCTGCGGGGCCCTGGTCCCCTTGCGGATGGTCCACGCGCGGGTCTCGTCCTCGCCGGTGGTAAGGAAGCTCATGAGGCCGAGAAGGTCGTAGCTGGCCGCGATGAGCTTGTCAAGGCCGGACTCGGTGACGCCGAGCGCCTCGAGATAGTCCGCCTTTTCGTCGTCGTCAAGCTCCGCGATCTCCTGCTCGATCTGCGCGGAAACGACGAACACGCCGCTGCCGGACTCCTCCGCGTATTTCCGGACTGCCTGGACGTGCGCGTTGGAGGCGCCGTCGTCCGACAGATCGTCCTCCGCGACATTTGCCGCGTAGATCACGGGCTTTTCCGTGAGCAGGCAGAGCGAGTGGACGAACGCCATAAGGTCCTGGTCGTCGTTCTCATAGGCTGAAGCAGGCTTTCCCTCCTCGAGAAGCGCCTTCAGCTCCTTCAGGACCTCGAGCTCCTTCTTGAGGCTCTTGTCATTGTTCGCGGATTTCGCGGTCTTTGAGATACGGCGCTCCAGCACCTCGAGGTCCGCGAAGATCAGCTCGAGGTTGATGGTCTCGATGTCGCGCACCGGATCCACGGACCCGTCGACATGGATGACGTTCTCATCCTCGAAGCAGCGTACCACGTGGACGATCGCGTCGCACTCGCGGATGTTCGCGAGGAACTGGTTGCCAAGTCCCTCGCCCGTGCTCGCGCCCTTCACGAGGCCGGCGATGTCGACGAAT
>CACXDR010000346.1 GCA_902766415.1 uncultured Lachnospiraceae bacterium | reverse complement strand
CTGTTCCTTTTTCCGCCGTGTCCCGGCCTCTACTTCTCCTTTTTCAGCGACACCTCAGGCATGAGCTCCTCCGACATGACTCTGAGGCACCGGACCAGGATCTCGCGCTCTTCCTCGCTGAAACGCTCCTCCATCCGCTGCATCACCGTATTCATATAGGTGTAGCTGATGTTGTAGTAGTTCAGGTACTTGTCCGTCACCACCAGGTGATATTCCCTGCGGTCGCTCTCGGAACGCACCTTTTTCAGGTACCCCTTTTTGATCAGGTTGTTGATCTTGTAGGCGGCGTTCGGCGAGGAGATGTCAGCGACCCTTGCAAACTCTGCCACTGTCGGCCTGTCCAGCGCGTAGATGATCTCCATGCAGAAGGTCTCCACCGTGGTGAGCGTGGCCTCCCGGTCCATGAGCCGCTCAAACACCTTCTGGTAAAAGTGCAGCTTGAATTTTGTATATACTTCCGCGAATGCTTCCTGCAGCGTCATGCCCTGCCTCTGCTCCTGTCTTGTTTTCTTGCCCGGAACCGCTGTTCAGGCCGGGAAAACTCATAACAAGTATAACAACTTCAGGATTCGATGGCAAAGGTTAATTCCGCGGTCACGGCCCGTTCTCCGTCCACGAAGGCTTCCGCCTTCCCGATCCCCACGGGTCCCTTTACCGCAGTCATTTCACAGTGCAGCTCCAGGACGTCCCCGGGGATCACCTGCCTGCGGAAGCGCGCGTTCCGGATCCCTCCGAACAGCACGAGCTTCCCGGCGTTCTTTTCCTCCGAAAGGATCGCCACCGCGCCGGTCTGGGCCAGCGCCTCGATGATCAGCACGCCCGGCATCACCTGCTTTTCCGGGAAATGCCCCGTGAAAAACAGCTCGTCTGCGGAGACGCATTTCCTGCCGACGGCCCGCTTTCCCGGCTCGCACTCCAGGATCCGGTCCACCAGAAGGAACGGGTAGCGGTGCGGCAGGATCTTTTTTATCTCATCTGAAGTCAGTTCCATGATCTCACCTCTGTCCGGCTGTAAAGCCCGGCACGCAGGCCGGACTCAGCCTCCCTCTCATATTTTTCTGAAGATGACCGACGCGTTGTGCCCGCCGAACCCCAGCGAATTGGACATCGCGTACCTGATCTCCGCGCGCCGCGCTTCGTTCGGGACGATATCCAGGTCGCAGTCCGGATCCGCCACGCGGTAATTGATGGTCGGCAGCGCCAGGCCGTTCTTCACCATCAGCGCGGTCAGGACCGCTTCCACGGCGCCGCTCGCCCCGAGAAGGTGCCCGGTCATGGATTTGGTGGAGCTCATCATGAGCTTTTTCGCCGCGCCGCCGAAGGCAAGCTTCACCGCGGCGGTCTCGCACCGGTCGTTCATCGGCGTGGAGGTGCCGTGGGCGTTGATATAATCCATCTCTTCCGGGCTTATCCGTGCATCCCGCATGGCGTTCACCATGCACCTTGCCGCATAAGCGCCGTCCGCCTGAGGCGCGGTGATATGGTACGCGTCGCAGGAGGCGCCGTATCCCGCGACCTCGCAGATGATGTCCGCGCCGCGCTTCACCGCGTGCTCATATTCCTCGAGCACCAGGGCGCCGGCGCCCTCCCCCATCACGAAGCCGCTTCGCTCCTTGTCGAACGGGATGGAGGCCCTCGCGGGATCCTCCGAGAAGGACAGCGCCTTCATGGAGGTAAAGCCGCCCATGCCGAGGGGCGTGATCCCTGCCTCGGCAGCGCCGCAGAGTATCACGTCCTGGTACCCGTCCCGGATCTGCCGGAAGGCATTGCCGAGCGCGCTGGTCCCCGCGGCGCAGGCCGTGACCACGCACTCGCAGACCCCGTGGAAGCCGTGCCGGATCGCGATATCCGCCGCCGCCATGTTCGTGATGGCCATCGGGATAAAATGCGGCGCCACACGGTCATATCCCTTTTCCTGCGCGCGCCGGTTTTCCCGCTCGATCGTGCCGAGCCCGCCGATGCCGCTGGAAAAGATCACCCCGCAGCGGTCAGCATCCTCCGCGTCCATACTGAGCCCTGCGCCGAGGAACGCTTCCTTCGCCGCGGCGGCGCCGAACACCGTAAAATCGTCCATCCTGCGGAGCTCTGACTTCTCAAGCACCGTTTCCGGCGCGAAGCTCTTCACCTCTGCCGCCAGCTTTACCTTCCGCCCCGACGCGTCGAAGCGGGTGATGGGCGCGATCCCGCATCTGCCCTCCGAGGCCGCCCTCCAGGTCTCCTCCGCCGTGTTTCCGAGAGGCGTCACCGCGCCGATCCCCGTGATCACTACCCTTCTCATATCGACATTCCTCCGTCAACGCAGATCACCTGCCCGGTGATGTACCTGCTGTCCTCCCCCGCGAGGAAGGACACTGCCGCTGCCACGTCCTCCGGCCTTCCGGTCTCCCGGAAGGGGATGCTTTTCAGGGCTCCCTCCTTCGCGCTCTCCGGCATGGCCGCCGTCATGTCCGTATCGATAAAGCCCGGCGCCACGGCGTTCACATTGATGTGCCTTGAAGCGAGCTCCCGCGCCAGCGATTTCGTCATGCCGATGATGCCGGCCTTGCTGGCCGAATAATTCACCTGCCCCGCGTTCCCCATGACGCCGGAGACGGAGCTGATGTTGATGATCCTGCCCTTTTTCGCCCGGAGCATGAGCTTCGCGGCGCCCCGCATCATGTAGAACGTCCCCCGGAGGTTCACGTCGATCACGTCGTTGAACGCGTCGTCCTTCATCGACACGAGGAGCCCGTCGCGGGTGATGCCGGCATTGTTCACGAGGACATCGACCGCGCCGTTCCCGGCCTCCGCGGCGCATGCGAGGAGCCGCGCGCAGTCCTCCGGGTCCCGCACGTCCGCCTGCACGCCCCGCGCGGCAGCGCCGGCCTCCGCGCAGAGCCGTTCCGTCTCCGCCGCGGCATCCGGCCCGCTCCGGTAGCTGAACACGATATCATAGCCGTCCCGGGCAAGCCGCACGCACGCTGCCCTGCCGATGCCCCGGCTTCCGCCCGTAATCAGGGCCAGTTTTCTTCTTTCCGCCATAAAATGCCTGCCTTTCCTGTTTCCCGCCGGTCACTCCGCCTGCGGAGCCCGGAGCGCTTCGACTGCCCTGCGGAGATCCTCCGCGGTATCGATGCTCCGGACAGTGACGGTTTTTCCCGCTGCCTTCGCGGTCTTTTTAAGGAATCCCGCCATGGTGCTGCCGGGACCGATCTCTGTGAAATCCGTGTACCCTGCCTCCAGAAGCGTCCTGAGGTCCTGCTCAAGAAGCACCGTGCTCTGCACCTGCTTTACCAGAAGCTCCGCGATATCATCCTCCGGCGCAGGGAACCGGCCGGTCACGTTCAAGGCGACCGGGATCCGCGG
>CACXDR010000345.1 GCA_902766415.1 uncultured Lachnospiraceae bacterium | reverse complement strand
TCTGTCTCTGAACGTCCATGGGCCCTCCTTTCCTTTTTTACGCGCCCGGGTGTCCCGGGGCCCTCATGATGCTGGTGACGCAGATGCTATGAACAGATGCCCTGAGGCGGATGCTCTGAATTCAAATAATACCACATTCCGGGAAAGCTTTCCATGTTCCGGAAGGTCCCGGGCCTCTTCCGGCATCGCCCGCCGGGCAATGCTCCTGTCCGGCTTCAGCCGCTGCCTCCGCCGGGCAATGCTCCTCTCCGGTCCCAGCCCCTGCCTTCACCGGATTATGATTCCTCTCCGGCTTCAGGGCTCCCCGCTCCCGCTGTCGCAGATCACGAGGCCCAGCTCTCGCACGCGCACCGCAAGCTCCGTGCGGGAGCGGAAACCGGTGATCTCAAGCATATGCTGGATATGCTTCTTTACCGTCTCGGCGGAAATATGCAGCTTCTCGCCGATCTCCGTGTTGGTCCTCCCGGTGATCAGCTCCCTCAGGACCTCGTACTCGCGGTTCGAAAAAGCGTGGCTCGAAGCCTTCCCCACCAGGATGTCCGGGGTCGCGTCCGGGAACACGGACTCTCCCGCCATGGTAAGGTCCATGATCCGGATGATCGGCTCCCGGTCGGATTCCTTGTACCAGAAGCTGTCCACGCCGATCTCCCTGGCGCGGCGGATATACGAGTATTCCGGCATGGACGTGACGATGATGACCCTGGTCCCCGGAGACTGTTTCTTGATCCGCTCCGCGGCGTCAAGACCGCTGTTCCCGTTCTTCGTGACCACGTCCATCAGGACGAGGTCTATGTTATGGCGCACGCAGTAGATATCCGCGACCGCGGCGTTGTCGATCGATGCCGCGACCTCGTACCTGCCCGTGCCGCCGACCAGCAGCTCAAAAAGCTGCCTCGGCATGGACTGGTCCTCCACGATCAGAACTCTGTACTTTCCCACTTTCTGCCTCCAGTAATTATTATTCAAGTCCCGCCTGCGCTTCTGCAGCTTAGACGCGGGGGCCGGATCGCTGCGGTTCAGGTTCCGGGGTCTCCCCGAACCCCATGCCGGGGACGTATTCCTCCGGCAGCTCAATGGCAAGAAAGAACCTCGGCTCACTGTATACATGCATGGTCCCGCCGATCCTTTCCACCATCGCGCGCAGGTTGGAAAGGCCTCCGCCTTCCGTTAAGGGGCCGTCCGGCACGTTCCCGTCATTTGTACAGCTGAACCTGTAAAAACCTCCGTCATTCCTTAAAAACGCCTCGACGACGGAGCCGCCGGCGTGGCGGATCGTATTGGTCAGGCACTCATGCAGCGCCGCGATGACCACTTTCCTCTGAGGGGACCCTTCCGGCGGAAGCGTCCCGCTGATCCGGATCGCGGCGCCGATCCCTTCCGCTGCGCGTATCAGGTCCTGAAGCTCATCCTCGCCGCCTTCCGGCCGCTGCTCCTTCCCTTCGAGCAGGCGCAGCGTGCGTCTCCAGAGCGCGAGCAGGGCCGCGCGCTCCTCCGTCCCGGAGGGCTCCGCGAGCATCTGCCGCGTCGTAAGAAGGACCCTGCCGAGATCGTCGTGGATCCTGACCTTTGCCGCAAGGATCTCCTGGCTGCGGGTAAGCTCCTCCGCGTTCTTCCCGTAGGTCCTGAGCCGCGCGTTCATTTCGGAAAGCGCCCGGTTCTCGCCCTCCAGCTTTTCAAGAAGCTGAAGCTCGTCGGAAACATCGACCGCGATAAGCTCAAGGACCGGCTCTCCCCTGACCTCAAGGGAGCGCCGTTCAAAGCTCCAGGCCTCCCCCTCCTCAAGTCCCAGGATGGGATACGGTCTGCTCTGGAAATATACGAAGGGATAGGCCTCGGCCGTCAGCTTTTCCCAGAACCGGCTGCCGTCCCTGAGCCTGTGCCCGGTGATCCTGACAGCCAGCTTCTGCATGCAGTCATTGATCACCAGGACCTTCCCGCCGGCATCCGTGAACGCGGTCCCGACCGTGAGGAGATCCATGAACTGACCGATCGACCGCGCAGAAATATGTGAATCCTCCCAGATAAGCGCCTGTCTGAAGATCAGGACTGCTGCTGCGGCAAGGAAGAAAAACAGCGCGAAGAAAAACGCAAGGACTGCGTAGGGTCCTCCCGGGAAGTCTCTTTCATTAAACGGCCCGCGGTTCGTGATGTCCTGGAAGATCAGGTACTCAAAAAGAAACTGGGCGATGATGACCGCGCGGGTCTTCACCGGCAGCCTCTGGACGAACGCCCCGATCATGCTGAAGATCGAAAAGCCGCAGAGGATCATCCACAGAAGGCACAGGGCCGCTTCAAGAAGCGTCAGCAGATAGGTCCCGGTCATATAAGACCCCTCCTTACGCGCAGTCTGGAAAAACAGATCCCGTCCTCGAAGCGGAAGGTAAAGCTCCCTCCGGCCGCGGAGAGCCGTTCTCTTTCCCATTCCGGATCCGGGATCTGCGCCGGCGTTTCCGTAACGATCCTTACGATGACGTCTTCTCCGTCCTCCTCTGCAGACACCATGGCTGCTGACATCCCCTGGCCGCCTCTTTCCAGAATATACTCGGTAAAGTCGTAGGCAAGCATGGCTGTCTCGGTACAGAGCAGGCCATCCACCTTGCTCGTGAGGCCGGCCGTGATCCCCGACAGCTCCAGGTAGCTTAACAGCTCCCGGACGCTCAGGTCTATTTCCTCCGCCCGGATGTGTCCGCTTTCGTCCGAAAGGAGGATCAGGTTGCAGCGGCGTTTGACGCTGGCGCCCAGAAAACAGGCCCTCATCATCCGGAGATCGAAATCTCCGCTTTCGGGATCTGTGGTCCCGATGATACTGCTGAGAGAACCAAGCGTCTGCCTGATCTCCTCCTGCATGCGGTCGTACAGCTCGTTCTGCGCCTCCGTCCTGAGCCGTGTCTCAAGCTGGCTGTTCTCGGCGCTGATCAGCGCCTGCTCCTCCGCAAGCCGTTCTCCTGCCTCCTTAAGCTCACCGGAAAGCCTCCGGACCTCCGACAGGTCTTCCTTCCAGTACGCGAACCCGCCCCTGACCCGGGCACACTTAAGGAGCCTTCCGTCAGGAAGCTGTACAGGAGCAGTCCTTGCCGCGTCCATCTCCTCTTCCGTGAAATCGCCGGCATTATCCGTCCGGTAGCGTACCGTACCATCGGCATCCATAAGGACCGCAGGGGTCCCGAGCTTCCGGAAGTAAGCGTCCCTGCCGTCATTCGACGGGATCAGCCCGTGCACGATGCAGCTTTCCGAAAAGGCAAGGCATGCGAGGACCAGAAGGGACGGAGCTTCATAGGGGCGGAACTCAAGATCCGGAAGCTGCCTGCCAGGGATACCGAGCGTGACCAGGATGGCAGCCGTCAGGACTACCGCCGGAAAGAGCAAGTCCTCCCGGCTCCGGCGCTCCTTGCTCCGGTACATAAGAAAGAGCGTAGTCACAAGAATGACGAATGGAAGCACCAGGCACGGCACGAACAAAGGCCCGTAGCCATACATTTTCCCTGCCGGGTTACTGTCCCGGATG
>CACXDR010000344.1 GCA_902766415.1 uncultured Lachnospiraceae bacterium | reverse complement strand
TGGTTTGATTCGTTTGAAATCTTCTTTTTTATCAAAGAAATTTCAGGGTTGTGTGTACTGTCTGATCTTCGATTTTCAAGGTTCTGTTTGTTGTTCCCGTCAGGAGCAACTCTGACACTATATCAGATGGCTAAGAGTTTGTCAACAACTTTTTTAAATTATTTTCAATCTCTTATCCAGCGGAGAAAGAGGGATTTGAACCCTCGCGCCGGTATTACCCGACCTACCCCCTTAGCAGGGGGGCCTCTTCGGCCTCTTGAGTATTTCTCCGGACCGCACTCCAAAGTGCAAAACAGATTATACAGGATTCAGGTTTGCTTTGTCAACCCGATTTTTCCCTTATTTTAAGCCATTTTCCGGGCTTTCCGGGTACCGCAAGATATTGAAAAACAGGACGCCGGAATGTCTGTATTTCGTAGGTCAGGCATCCGGCATCCTGTATGGAATATGTTCCCCTGAAGCAGTCCTGCGCAAAGCCAGGGACCTGCAGACAGATTTTAACACTTAAGACAGAAACAGGTATCTAATTAAACAGGTATCCGCTTAAGAGAGATCGCTGTCCCCGTTCATCCCCTCCTCAGGGATCTCCGGGCCCATGTCTGCATCATCCTCTGAAAGCTCCTGGTCCGCGATATCATCCCCGTCCGGGTCATCCGTGCCAGATACGGAGGATTCCCTCACCTTTGCCACGCTTGCGACGCGGACGTTCGAATCCCTGTCGATGCTCATGAGCTTCACGCCCATCGCGATCCTGCCGATCATGGAGATATCCGCCACCGCGATACGGATCACGATGCCTTCATTGGTGATCAGCATGACCTCGCGCTCGTTGTTCACCAGCTTCATTCCGACCAGCGCGCCTGTGCGGTCGCTGACCTTGTGCGCGATCAGGCCTTTGCCGCCCCTGATCTGCTTCCTGTACTCCGTCAGCATGGTCCGCTTGCCCATACCGAATTCGGTCACGGTAAGGACCGCCTCGCCCTGGGAGGTAAGCTGCATGCCGATCACCTCGTCGCCGTCCGCGAGGTCGATACCCTTCACGCCCATGGACACACGGCCCGTGCAGCGCGCGTCGTTCTCGGAGAACACGATCGCCATGCCGTTCTTCGTCGCGAGGATCACGTCCTTATCGCCTCCGGACGCCTTGACCTCGATCAGCTCGTCGCCCTCGCGGAGCGAGATCGCCGCAAGGCCGTTCTTCCTGACGTTCGCGTACTCGGAGATCTCAGTCCTCTTGAACTGGCCGTTCTTCGTCGCCATCAGGAGGTACTTCTCGTCGCCCGACCCGTTGAACGGGATCATCGCCGTGATCTTCTCCTCCGGCTGGAGCTGAAGGAGGTTGATGATCGCGGTCCCGCGGGATACGCGGCTGGCCTCCGGGATCTGGTACGCCTTCAGCCTGTACACGCGTCCCGTGCTGGTAAAGAAGTCGATGGAATGATGCGCCGTCGTCATGAAGAGATCCGTGATGAAGTCGTCGTCGATGGTCTGCATTCCCTTGATGCCCTTGCCGCCGCGGTTCTGCGCGCGGAAGTTGTCCGGGCTCATGCGCTTGATATACCCGAGCCGCGTCAGGGCGATGACGATGTCGTCGTCCGGGATCAGGTCCTCGTCCTCCATCTCCTCGTCCGCGCCGAAGGAGGTGCGGCGGTCGTCGCCGTACTTTTCCGCGATCAGCGTGATCTCGTCGCGCACGACGCCGAGAAGAAGCTTTTCATCTCCGAGGATGCTCTTATAGTACGCGATCTTTTCCTGAAGCTCCTTGTATTCCGCCTCAAGCTTGCCGCGCTCCAGTCCTGTCAGCGCGCGGAGACGCATGTCGACGATCGCCTGGGCCTGGGCCTCGGAAAGGCCGAACCTTGCCATAAGCTCCTGCTTCGCGATCGCGACGGTCTGGCTGCCGCGGATGATCTTTATGACCTCGTCGATATTGTCAAGGGCAATGAGCAGGCCTTCCAGGATATGGGCGCGCTCCTCCGCCTTGTTGAGATCATATTTCGTCCTTCTGGTGACGACGTCCTCCTGGTGCTTCAGGTAGTAGCTGAGCATCTCAAGAAGGTTCAGGACGTGCGGCTCGTTGTTGACGAGCGCCAGCATGATGACGCCGAAGGTGTCCTCAAGCTGCGTGTGCTTGAACAGCCGGTTCAGGACGATCTGCGGATTTACGTCCTTCCTGAGCTCGACGACGACGCGCAGTCCCTCGCGGTCCGACTCGTCGCGGAGGTCCGTGATGCCGTCGACCCGCTTTTCCTTGACAAGGTCCGCGATCTTTTCGATGAGGCGCGCCTTGTTGACAAGATAAGGAAGCTCCGTGATAACGATCCGGTGCTTTCCGTTCTGCATGGGCTCGATATTCGTGACCGCGCGGACGCGGATCTTGCCGCGGCCCGTCCTGTAGGCCTCGTGGATGCCGCGCTTTCCGAGGATCATGGCGCCGGTCGGGAAATCCGGTCCCTTCACGCACTCCATGACGTCCTCGACCGTGGTCTCCCGGTCCGCGATCTTGTCCTCGATGATCCTGTTGACCGCGTTCACGACCTCGCGGAGGTTATGCGGGGGGATATTCGTCGCCATACCGACGGCGATCCCCTGCGTGCCGTTCACGAGCAGGTTCGGGATGCGGCTCGGGAGCACGGACGGCTCCTTTTCCGTCTCATCGAAGTTCGGGACGAAGTCGACGGTGTTCTTGTTGATGTCCGCCAGCATCTCCATGGCGATCTTCGAGAGCCTGGCCTCGGTATAACGCATGGCCGCGGCGCCGTCGCCGTCGACGGAGCCGAAGTTTCCGTGCCCGTCCACCAGCATATACCGCATGTTCCATTCCTGCGCCATGTTGACCAGGGCGCCGTAGATCGAGGAATCTCCGTGCGGGTGATATTTACCCATGGTGTCGCCGACGATACGCGCGCACTTCCTGTGCGGCTTGTCGGGACCG
>CACXDR010000343.1 GCA_902766415.1 uncultured Lachnospiraceae bacterium | reverse complement strand
GATCCTCTCAAGCCCCTCAACGATGGCCTTCCGGTCCTCCGCGCTGATGATCCCCCGGTAGGCGAGCATCGTCGCGTGCGCGATGCTTCCGCGGATGTCCTGGCGCCAGAACCGGCAGTCAAAGGACAGCGACTCGTTGAATGCCTGCGCGAGCGCGTCCGTCTTTTTCGTAAATCTTCCGCCCCAGAGCTTCATACCTCTTCTCCTTCTGTCATATCGCTCCCGCGCGCGTCTGTCCGCGCCTTCGGGATGTCAGCCTGTGTCTGCGGCTCCGCTGCCGCGCCGTGGTCCTGCGTTCCTCCGGCAGCATCCGCCGCCTCAGTACCGCCCGTTACTTCCCCGCCTGCATCGTCCGCCGGCTCAGAGATATCAGCTTCTTCTTCGTCAGCATCGTCCGCCGGCTCCGGAAGGCCGGAGTCCTCTTCCGTGTCCTCTTCCTCTCCGTCCTCTTCGTCTTCGCTTTCTCCGTCAAAGACCCCTGCCCCGGAAGCTTCCCGGGCATCCTGTTCCTGCTTCCTGCGCCTGCCCGCGAGGATGGTCCACACACCGGCGCCTGCCGTCAGGATCAGTGAAACAAGCGTCAGGAGGAATCCGAGGGTCCGTCCCTCAGGCGTAAAGCGGAACGCGAGCGTATGCGTGCCCGGCGTGAGCTTTACCGAGAGGAAGGCCTCCGCAAAGTCATGTGTCTCCGCCGGCACCCCGTCGACCGTGACCTGCCAGCCCTTGTCGTACGGGATGGAGGTGAACAGGAGGCAGGGACTGTCCGCGGTGACGGTGCCGTCGATCTCAGTGTCCGTGAACCGGGTGATCTCCATGGCGTTCGACGCGAGCGCTTCCTTCAGCCTGGCGAGCGCGTCGTAATCAAAACGGTACACCTTCATGTCGAGCGTCGGCGCGTCGTCGCTGGTCTCCGTAAGGCTCACCGTATCGTCCCTGCGGAGCATGCCGAATTCCATGAAATACCGGCGCTTCAGGTTTTCGTAGGTTTTGCTCCCGCCCGGGAGCTCCGCCTTCACCTTGTCCACCTTGGAGCCTGTCGCGAACCCGTAGTAGATCCCGTCCTCCGGCGCGGTGAAGTTATAGTACGAGCCGGAAGGGCTGCCGTCCAGACGGATCAGGACCGGGTCGCACCGCATGACAGAGCAGAGATCATTCTGGACGTCAGCGGGATTCTCAAGCGTATAGACCCAGTTCTCGTCAAGGTCCGGGCTGACCGTGAACGCCAGCGGGAAGGTGTGCGGGTTCTCATAGAGCCAGGTCTCCCCGGACTGCGCGATCAGCGTGAGCGCCGGATCCTCCGCCTCCTCCGACCAGAACGCGTACCTTACGTCGAGCAGCGCGTCCGCAAGCGGCGTGGAGCCTGTAATACTGTACGCGTTGACGGACGCCTCGCAGCCGATGTCACGCATGAAATCCGAAAGGTGCCGGTTCGCCATGGACGAGAAAAGAGACACCGACGGGAAGTTCATCCAGGCGCCGTCATCCTTCGTCTTCCGCTTCACCTTTTCGAAGCGCGCGAAGGGCTGCGTCGGCACGGAGTTCTTAAGCGCCGCCACCTCGGCATTGTCCCTTAAGTACTCCACGCGGCTCGTCGTCGGGACGCTGGTGATCGTCGTGTTGACCGCCGCCTCGACTGCCACAAGGCCTAAAAGGAGGAACATGAGCGTGTTCCTTCCGATCTTTCCTGCGCGCTTAAGGTACAGAAGGAGCGCGTAGAGGGAAATGAACAGCATGGCGAGATAATACGCCCAGAACTTGATATGGTCCTGCTCCACCGTCTTCTGGCACAGAAGGATGAACGCGAACGAGAGGAAGAACGAGATCTTCAGGTCCTTCAGCGTATTGCCCTCGCGCTCGTCCGCGGTCCGGTAGCACATGTACAGGACCAGGAAGATGTAAATGTAGCTCTGGCGGCACGGCAGCGAGTTCGGATAATGCAGTCCGTGCCAGATATAGTTCAGCACGTTCAGGGAAAAGCCCGCGAGGAAAAAGATCAGGAGGACCGTGTAGACCGCCTTCTCCTTCACAGGGATCCTCCGGTTCGCGAAGTAGAGGAGCATCATCTGGTAGACGGCGACGCCGCAGTAGATGTTCGGCCAGTGGTTCAGCCCCACCTCCGTGTCGATATTGCCCATATGGCGGGCCAGCATGTCGATGATGGAAAAGTACTGCGTGACCGTATGCGGGAAGGAAAAGGTGCCTGACGCCGTCTGCTGGAGCGCGTAGATCTCCGGGCGGAGGACCGCCATGGCGAGTCCGCCGGCCAGCAGGGAGCTCAGCGCGAACATGAGCGCCCGGCCGAAAAAGTCCACCGGGTCAAGAAGGCCCTTCAGCACCGCCCTCGCGAAAAACCAGAACACGAGGAAGATGCAGGTCATGATCGAGATGTAATAGTTCGTGAGGATGCTTAAGCCGAGCGTGATGATGTACATCATGAAGCGGCCGTTGTCCACCAGCTCCTCCGAGCCGTACACGACCAGCGGGAACAGGATGATGCAGTCGATCCACATGATGTTCCAGCTGTACGCGCACATGTACCCGGACATCGCGTAGAAGATCCCGAAGAAGGCCGCGTAAAAATGCGGCATCCGCGAACGGCGGAGAAGGTACCAGGTCATGGTGACGGCGCAGAGCGCAGTCTTCACGACGATCATGACCGTCATGAACTCGATCACGAGGGATTTCGGGCACAGCGCTACAAGCCAGTTCAGCGGACTGGCCAGGTAGTACGCGTAGATCGCCGAGAAGTTGACCCCGAGTCCCACGTCCCAGCTGTAGAGAAGGCTCCCGCCGTTCGTCAGCTTGTACTGGAACTCCGAAAAGAACGGCGCGTACTGGTGATACATGTCCGTCCTCAGATAGCACTCCTTCCCGAAGGGGAAGATCCCGCGCTGTATAAAGATGATCACCATGATGAGCAGCGGTACGAGGAACGCGGCAAGATACGCGTCGCGTTTCGCGGACCACGGCTTTTCAGATGATCTGCCCGATAACTTGCTCATAGGCCAGATGTTCTCCGTTCCTTAAATTATGCCCGGTTTTTAATTGTACCATAAATACGCCCGCGTGGGGTCCCCTTTTCGGCAGGTCCTCACTGCGCGCCCTCCGTGGCTCGTATGGTCCCGTCCTCGCGGATAAAATACCCGCAGTAGTCCTCCATGGAATCGAGGAGCGCCGCTCCCTTCTCCTCCCCGAGCGCGAAGCAGGACGTGCTGAGCGCGTCGCAGACCAGCGACGAGGGCCCGACGATCGTCAGGGACAGGAGCCCGTTCCTTACGGGCATGCCCGTCTTCGGGTCGAGGATATGGTGGTAGTTGACGCCGCCGATCACGAAATGGCGCTCGTAGACGCCGCTCGTCACGACGGAGGCGTCGCGGATATCGAGGACCTTCACGACCTCGGCGGACTGCTCCTCCGGCTTCCGGACGGCGATCGCGAAGGGCTGTCCGCCGGGCTTTTCCCCGACGCAGAGGACATTGCCCCCGAGGTTTATGATGGCGCTTGTGACGCCCTCCGCCTTCAGGTGCTCTGCGATCCTGTCCGCGATGTAGCCCTTGGCGACGGAGCCCGGGTCCACCTGCACGGAATCATCCGCGAAGACGACCGTGTCCCCCTCGATGGAGACCTTCCGCCAGTCCACCCGTGAAACGGCTTCCTTTAAAAGCGCTTCGTCCGGGATCTCCGGGGTCCCGCTCTTAAAGTCCCAGAGCGTTGAGACCGGTTCCACCGTGATATCGAACGCGCCGTCCGTAAGCCTGCTGAATTCAAGCCCCGTCCGTAGGACCTGAAGGACGTCCTCTGACGGCCGGTACCGGTTCTCCCCCGGCGCGCGGTGATTCATCCTCCAGACGTCGCTCGTCTCCTTCGTCGGGGAGAAAAGCTCCTCATACCCTTCGCAGAGCCGGTAGGCGCTTTCCAGGGCGTCCGCGTTTCTTTGTCCGTACACTGTGACAGATATGACGGTATCAAGAAGAAAGCCGCTCTTTTCAAGCGGCTCGTTCCGCCTCTGCCGGAGGGTCGTAAACACGCTGCCGAGGACCAGAAGGAGGACCGCTGCCGCGGCGGCAGCGCGGGCGCCCCTTTTCCCGGAGGCCGCGCTCATGCCCTTTCCTCCCGCGCGGGGGTGCCTGCGCCCTTTTCTGCATCCATAAGCTGTTCTCCTTAAATGAAAAGGCAGCCATTCGGCAAATTTCTGCTTTATGGCTGCCTTAAGACCTTTAAAAACGCTTTCCGCGTCAGTTCGTGGTGCTGTTATTCTTCAGGATAACGTCATGGCTTCCGCCCTCGACGATCGAAGTGGAGGAGACGACCGTGAGCCGTGCCTTGGACTGCAGCTCCGGAATGGAAAGCGCGCCGCAGTTGCACATGGTGGAGCGGACCTTGTAAAGCGTGGTCTGCACGCCCTCGGCAAGCGTTCCCGCGTACGGGACGTAGCTGTCGACGCCCTCCTCGAACGAAAGCTTCTGCGCTCCGCCGAGGTCGTAGCGCTGCCAGTTCCTCGCGCGGTTCGAGCCCTCGCCCCAGTACTCCTTCACGTAGTTCCCGTTGATGCGGAGCTTGTTGGTCGGGCTCTCGTCAAAGCGGGCAAAGTAACGGCCGAGCATCACGAAATCCGCGCCCATGGCAAGGGCAAGCGTGATGTGGTAGTCGTGGACGATTCCGCCGTCGGAGCAGATCGGGATATAAATGCCGGTCTGTTCAAAG
>CACXDR010000342.1 GCA_902766415.1 uncultured Lachnospiraceae bacterium | reverse complement strand
GAGCTGAGCTTTGACGACCAGAACGCGGACCGTCCCGGCGGAAGCGGCATGACCGTCCGGCTGGTCCAGCTGTCCCTCCACGGGGGGAGCGTGGTCCTTTCCTCGGATTCCGAGCCGCTCATCATGGCGGCGAACAAGGGGAACGGCGTGCTCTGCGCGGCGGGCTTCGATTTCTGCGAGCTTTCCGCCTATCTTTCGTCCGGCAGCACCTTCACGGATACGATCATCACCTCGATCCTCGGCACCGCGCGGCTGGACCGCCTGGTCTCCGAGGCCTACGGCGCCCAGAGCGACGAGTACTGGGCGGCGCAGGCGCTGATCGACGCCGGCATTCCGGGAGAGCTCCCGGACCTCCGGCTCCACATCCTGGTTATCGCGGTCTATCTCGCCATGGCGGGACCGCTCCTTTATTTCGCGATGCGCCGCTACGGCGGGGCGCTTTACTACCGGCGCGCCGCGGCTGTCCTCGCGCTCCTCTTCACCGGCATCGTCTTCCTCGTGAATTCCAGGACCCGCTTCCAGGGCACCTTCTATACCTACGCGATGATCCGCGACGTGGGTGAGGACGCCGTGAACGAGACGGCCTACATCAGCCTCCGGAATCCCTACAACGCGTCCTACGCGGTGGAGATCCCGGGAAGGTACTCCGTGGTCCCGCTGACGGCGTCGCTGAACCAGACGGAAACGGAGCTGAACGGGACGGAGGAGCCGAACATTTCCATCGCGAGCGCCGGCGGGAACACGCAGATCTCCGTGAGCGACGTCGGCGCCTTCAGCCCGCGCTTTTTCCGCCTGGACCGCGGCGAGGAAAATGCCTCGGGCGGCGGCTTCCGGGGACAGATCGAGCTCTTCGGCGAGCGCTGCCACGGGAGCATCACGAACTGCTTTTCCTATGACGTGGAGGACGCCGCCGTGATCATGTTCGGCAAGGTGGTCCCGCTCGGCCGGATGGCCGCCGGGGAGACCGTGACGGTGGACGGCCGCGTCATGTACCACATCCCGCTGAACGACAGCTACACGGTCGCCGCCTTCCTGACAGGCGTCTACGACGGCGCGGCGACGGAGGAGGAGCGCCTTCACGCGCTCTCGCAGGCGAACTTCCTGTCCTTCTTCCTGTCCGAGCGGAGCTCGGGATACTCCGCGGACGCGCGCGTGGTGGGCTTCTCCACCGACGACTCCGACAGCCTGGTCGGGACGAAGCTCCAGCACAGCGGACTGGTCCTCGTGACGAGCGCGGTCTCCGTGGACAGCCGCCTGGACGGCGAGATCTACCGCTCGGCGCTCTCGCAGCCGCCGCGCGTCATGAGCGGCGACTATATTGCCGAGACCAATTCCTTCTACCGCGGCGAGCCGGTCGTGCTTGCCTACCTTCCCGGCACGGATATCCGGATCCGGGAGCTCCGCTTCGAGACTGCGGACCCGATGTTCGAGAGCCCGGACGAGGACGGCGGCTCACACAGCTTCCGCGGGACCACGTCCTTCTACAACTACGGGACGGGGAACTTCGACGACGTGGATCCGGAGCAGGAGATCTTTGACGCGGAGGAGCTTTCCTCCTACCTGTCCCCCGACAACATGATCATGGTCCGGTACGCGGAGGGCCCGGACCGGACGGGCGCGCAGTTCGACATCGCGCTGCCTATCCTGAGCGTGATCGGAGAGGAGTACTGATGCTTTCACTGAAAGGCGTGGAGAAGCGCTACGGCAGCATCCGCGCGCTCAAATCCCTGGACCTTGAGATCCAGGACGGGGCGCTGTTCGGGCTCATGGGGCAGAACGGCGCCGGCAAGACGACGCTCCTCCGCGTGACCGCGGGGCTTTTAAGGCCGGACAGCGGGACGGTCTCCATCGGCGGGACGGACGTTCTGAAGGAGCCCGCGAAGGCGCGGATGAAGATCGGCTACGTCCCGGACGAGTTCGGGATCTATGAGAACCTGACGGTCATGGAATACATGGAGTTCTTCGCGGAGGCCTTCGGGCTCTACGGGCGCCGCGCGCGCGTAAGGAGCGAGGAGCTCGTGCGGGCGGTGAATCTTTACGACAGGGCCGATTTCCCGGTGGATTCCCTGTCCCGCGGCATGCAGCAGCGGCTCTCCATCGCGCGGGCTATGATCCACGACCCGGCGTTCCTGGTCCTCGACGAGCCGACCAGCGGGCTGGATCCGGGAAGCCGGTTTTCCGTGCGGGAGCTGCTCCTTGAGCTCTGCACGGAGGGGCGGACCATCCTGATCAGCTCCCATGTGCTTTCGGAGCTTTCGGAGATCTGCACGGATATCGGGATCCTCGACCAGGGGAGCATGAAGATGACGGGCGAGGTCTCGTCGATCCTTTCGAGGATCGAGAACTCGAACCCGCTCCGCATCTCGGTCCTGAACGGGGAGGAGAGCGCGCTGAGGATCCTGAGGAACCACCCCGGCGTCCGCTCCGTGACCCTCCAGGACAGGGTGTTCAGCCTTGATTTCGAGGGGAAGGAGGAGGACGAGGCAGGACTCCTCTACGAACTGATCGGGAACGATATCCCGGTCAGCGGCTTCATGCGGGAGCCGGGCAGCCTTGAGTCGTTTTTCCTTAAAATGACGGGAACGTCGGAAGAGAAGGTGATCCTTGACGCTACTGAAGAATCCGATCTGTGAAAGGGAGCGCCGCGCGGGGGCGAGGAGCGCGCGCTTCTCTGTGTTCATCCTCGCCGCGGACGGCGTGCTCGCCCTCATCGCCCTGGTGCCTGTGTGGTTCATCCTCCGGCGGACGGCGGAGACGGGGACGCTGAGGTACGCTTCGTTCCTTACGGTGTTCCGGTACCTTTCGTGGGTGGAATTCGCGATCATCTGCGCGGTGGTGCCCGCGCTCACGGCCGGCGCCATCAGCGGGGAGCGGGAGCGGAGGACGCTCGACCTCATGCTGACGACAAGGATGACGCCTGCCGACATCGTCCTCGGGAAGCTTCTCACGGTGACGGTGCAGACCGCGCTCCTCGTGTTCACCGCGGCGCCGGTCTTTTCCGCCGTGCTCATGTTCGGAGGCGTGCGCTTCCCGGACCTTCTGGCGCTGTACCTGCTCCTCATCCTCACGGCGGTCCTCGCGGGATGCATCGGCATCGCCTGCTCCGCGTTCCACGCGGGCACGGCGCTTTCGGTCGCGCAGGCCTACGGCGCTGAGGCGCTCCTTTTCCTGGGGCCCTTCCTTGCGGGCGCGATGATCCGGGGGATCTCGGGCGGCGCGGGCCCGGCGGGCGCCTTCCTTCCGTTTTCGCCGGTCGCCTCGTTCAGCGCGGCGCTCGGGCTGATGACAGGGGAGGGCAGCCAGGTCGCCTTCCTGCCCGGCGGGGGTACGGCAGGACTCGTTTCCCCGGGGGCGCTCGTTGTCCGCGGGACCATCCTGCAGCTTGCCATGTGCATCGTCCTCACGTGCCTCGCGGTGCTCGGAACGGGCCGCGGGATGCAAAACAAAACGCATTCAGGGGTTTTTATGTCCTGATTCTTTTGATATGATAGGAGATGAAGGACAGTGATTCTACATATGTTCATTAACCAATAAACATACCAGCAAGGAGGTAGGAATATGGGTCTTATCAAGGCTGCGGCGACCGCGATCAGCGGAGGACTTGCCGATCAGTGGCTCGAGGTGTTCGAGGCAGACGACATGGGCGGAAACACCGTGTTTACGAAGGGCGTGCCGGTAAGGACAGGCAAGGGTTCCAACACGAAGGGAACCTCCAACATCGTCAGCAACGGTTCCGTGATCCATGTCTATCCGAATCAGTTCATGATGCTGGTCGACGGCGGCAAGGTCGTTGACTATACCGCCGAGGAGGGCTACTACACGGTCAAGAATTCTTCCGCTCCGTCGCTCTTCAACGGCCAGTTCGGCGATTCCCTGAAGGAAGCATTCAACCGTATCAAGTACGGCGGCGTCCCGAGCTCTGCGCAGAAGGTCTTCTTCATCAACACCCAGGAGATCAAGGGCAACAAGTTCGGCACCCCGAACCCGGTCCAGTACATGGATTCCTTCTACAACGCGGAGCTGTTCCTCCGCGCGCACGGCGACTACTCCATCCGCGTCGTGAACCCGCTTCTGTTCTACAGCGAGGTCATTCCGAAGAACGCGGCCAAGGTCGACTACGCCGACGTCAGCGAGCAGTACCTTTCCGAGTTCCTGGAGGCGTTCCAGGCGTCCATCAACCAGATGTCCGCGGACGGCCAGAGGATCTCGTTCGTGACGAGCAAGAGCACCGAGCTTTCGAGGTACATGGACAACGCGCTTGACGAGACCTGGACGCAGCTGAGAGGCTTCGAGGTCGTCAAGGTCGGTATCGCGAGCATCAGCTACAGCGAGGAGTCCCAGAAGCTCATCAACATGCGGAACCAGGGCGCTATGCTGGCGGATGCCTCCATCCGCGAGGGCTACGTCCAGGGCCAGATCGCGCAGGGCATCAACAACGCCGGCTCGAACCCGAACGGCGCTGCGATGGGCATGATGGGCGTCGGCATGGGCATGGCAGGCGGCCT
>CACXDR010000341.1 GCA_902766415.1 uncultured Lachnospiraceae bacterium | reverse complement strand
CTGCAGGACGGCGGCGTGGACGGCATCCTGATCGCGAACGAATTCAGCCTTCCGTACGAGACGAAGGTCTCCCCGGTCACCATCGCGGCGATGGGATATATCGTCGGCGCGCTCCGCGGGGAGCTGAAGGTCCCGTTCGGCGTGAATATCGTTTCCAACCCGATGGCGACCATCGACCTCGCCGCGGCGACGGGCGCTTCCTTCGTGCGAAGCACCTTCACGGGCGCCTACGTCGGGGAGGACGGCCTGGTCACGACGGACATCGCGTCGGTCATGCGGCGGAAGAAGGCGCTCGGCCTTGACAGCCTTAAGCTCCTTTTCAAGGTGAACCCCGAGTCCAGCGCCTACCTCGCGGAACGGGAGATCGAGAAGATCACGAAATCCATGATCTTCCACTGCTTCCCGGACGCGCTCTGCGTTTCCGGGGCAAGCGCGGGGACGGAGACGGACTCCTCGCTGATCGTGCGCGTGCGGAAGGTCGCAGGCAGCACGCCGGTCTTCTGCAACACCGGCTGCACTGCCGCCAACATTAAGGAAAAGCTCGCCTGCAGCGACGGCGCGTGCGTCGGCACTGCCTTCAAGAAGGACGGGAAATTCGCGAACACGGTCGAAGCGTCCCGCGTCAGGGAATTCATGGAGCAGGTATTCGAGTACCGCGCCGCCCTGCCGGATGCGGAAGCGCGCTAAGACGGGAAAGGGGGAGACATGGCTGCAGGAAAATATCTGATCGGCGTCGATATCGGGACCTATGAGAGCAAGGGGTGCCTGACGGATCATGAAGGAAACGTGATCGCGACCGATTCCGAAAAGCACGGCATGGAAAACCCGAAGCCGAACTACTACGAGCATGACGCGGAGGGCGTCTGGTGGCATGACCTCTGCGCGCTTACGAACCGCCTGATCGAAAAGACGGGAACGGATCCTGCGGAGATCTCGGCGCTCGGCGTCTCGACGCTCGGGACCTGCTGCCTTCCGGTGGACAGGGACCTTAAGCCCCTCCGCAAGGCGATCCTCTACGGGATCGACGCGAGAAGCGTGAAGGAGATCGCGTATCTCACGGAATACTACGGGCCTGAAAAGGTGAAGGAGCTCTTCGGCAGGCCGATCGTCTCGGGCGATGTCTGCGCGAAGATCCTCTGGATCAGGAACAATGAGCCGGAGGTCTATGAGAAGACGTACAAGTTCCTGACCGGGACCTCCTATCTTGTGGCGAAGCTCACCGGGAATTTCGTCGTGGACCGCTTCCTGGGACTTGCGTCCCTCCGGCCGCTCTACCATCCGGACGGGCGGATCCGCGAGGAAATGTGCGGGCCGTTCTGCAGGCCGGACCAGCTTCCCGAGGGCCGGGTCGTCACGGACGTCGCGGGCCATATCACGAAGGAGGCAGCGGCTGCCTGCGGGCTCCGCGAGGGCACGCCGGTGATCGTCGGCTCCGGGGATTCGTCCTCGGAGGCGATCAGCACGGGAGTGACGAGCCCGGGAGACGTCATGCTCCAGTTCGGATCCTCCGTGTTCATCTACTGCTGCACGGAGGAGCTGGTCAGGGACGACCGCGTCCGCGGCAACAACTTCCTGATCCCGGATACGTTCAGCGTCGCTGCCGGAACGAACAACTGCGGGACCGTCACGAAGTGGTTCCGCGACGGCTTCTATCCCGAGGCGGTGGAAAAGGAACGCGAGGGTCATGAAAACGCGTACCAGACCATGATGGAAACCGTGAGGAAGATCCCCGCGGGCAGCGAGGGGCTGATCACGCTTCCGTATCTCGCGGGCGAGCGTACGCCGATCAACGATCCTGACGCGGCAGGACTGGTCATCGGGCTGAAGCTGAAGCATACGAAGCACCATCTGTACCGTTCCGCGCTCGAGGGGATCGCTTATTCCGTCGCGCAGCACATCGACATTTTCCGCGAGCACGGAATAAGCCCGCTCCGTATCATGGCGGTCGGCGGGGGCACGAAAAACCGTGACTGGATGCAGATCGTGGCTGATGTGATCGGGGAGCCGGTCCACATGGCAAAGGTCACGATCGGGGCCTCCTACGGGGACTGCCTGATGGCAGGGATCGGGTGCGGTGTGTTCCGTGATTTTGCGGACCTGAAGAACGTCATCCGCCCCTCCGTCACGCTCATGCCGGATATGGAGGAGCACAGGAAATACATGCCGTACAGGAAGATGTTTGACGAGCTTTATACGGCGAACCGGGAATTCATGCACCGCCTTTCCGCGATGGAAGAGGGATGAGGCGGACCGGACAGCATTAATAAAGGGCTGTCGCATTAAGGTTTGTTTTGCAGACAAGTTCCCCCGTGTTCGGACATCTGCAGCTTACATCCGTCCGTTCCAGTCGGATAAGATCATATCCGCCTGGATCCGGACGTCTGTGCTGCAGAGCCGGACACCTGGGGAACATTGTCTGCATTCTCCTTAATGAGACAGCCCCTCTTTTAGAATGCAGGGTATGGGTTATGGGTCAGGGATGGAGTTTGAGCTCGGCGAGGTGCTGGTTGATGTCCATCAGGGCATTGTAGCAGTCCTCGAACGCCGGAAGGAGCTCGCGGTAGATCGCGGCGCTTTTCTCCCGCGGTTCGGTAATGCGCGAGCCTGTCCGGAAGCGCCAGCACTCTTCGTAGCCGCCGAGGTATCCGGAGGCGACCCCGGCGACGACCGCCGTACCGACCAGGTTCGGGGTGGTCTCGAAGCTCGGACATTCGATCTCCATTTCCATGACGTCAGAAAGGATCTGCTGCCAGGAGCCGAGCGCGCCGATGCCCATCAGCGACAGCCGGGTAAAGGGCTCCAGCTGCTCCGCGCGGTATTTGATGAGTCCCAGCTGGAAGGCCACGCCCTCCATGATGCTGCTGATGAAATCCGTTTCCGTGTGCATGTCCGTGAGCCCGATAAAGCCGCCCTTGGCGTTATAGTTCCACCACGGGGAGCGGGCGCCGCGGAGCGACGGCATGAACAGGAGCCCGTGGCTCCCGGGGACGGCCTTCTGCATCATCTTGGTGATGTAGCGGTCCGCCTCCGTCATAGAGCCGGAGGACAGGGAATCCGCGCGGAACGTCTGGAAGTACCAGTCAAGGCAGAGAAACGCGGAGAGCATGGTCCCGCCGTTCAGGTAAAGATCCTTCGAAATGAAATTGGTCTTCGTGACGGAATGGGTGGGGTCCAGCTTCCGGTTTGCCGTCACCTCGGAGAGCCAGGCGATCGCGCTCAGGTTGATGTAGGCGTCTCCCGGGTCGCGGAGTCCTGCAGCGAAGGAAGGTGAGCGTCCGTCGGCAGGGCCCTGGATGACCAGGGTCGAGGCGCTGAGCCCGGTCGCTTCGGCAGCGGCCTTTGTCAGGGTCCCGAGCGGGCTTCCGAAGGGAAGCACCTCGGGAAGCTTATCGATATCGAGATCCAGCGCGTTCAGGATCCGGTCGGACCAGCAGTGCCGGAACACGTCATACATCTGTGTGAAGCCGGCGTCTGTTTCGTCGGTCACCATGCGGCCGGTCAGGAGATAGTTGATATAGTCCTTGCACTGCAGAAGCTTGCAGGTCTTCTCATAGATCTCCGGGTGGTTCTGCTTCAGCCACAGGACCTTTGAAAGGGAGAAGGAATAGCTGAGGCTGATGCCGGTGATCTGGTAGATCTCCTCGGCCCCGACCTTTTCCGAGATCTCGTTTACCTGGGGAATGGACCGCCGGTCCCCCCACAGGATGCAGTCGTAGAGCGGATAGCCCTGGAAGCTGACCGGCAGGCACGCCATCATCTGCGCGCAGACGGAAACGACCTTCACGTCCGCGGGGTCTATGCCGGAAAGAAGCGTTTTGCAGTTGCAGCAGAACGACCGCCACCAGAGATGCGGCGACTGCCAGATCATATCGTCCTCCCTGCTCGGCGTGTAGGTGATCCGGTTCTTCTTTACAAGCGATCCGTCAGCGGTGAACAGCGCCGCTGTGCATGAATATGCTCCGATATCCTGTACCAGAATGTATTCCTTTGAGCCCATGGCCAGCAAGTCCCCCTGTCGTCTGAAAGATATAAGCCAACAAAGATACCGGGACTAATTATAACAGAAATTACAATATGCGTAAATTATGCCCCGGCAAAACCTGAACCGCATCGGACCGCGGATGTCCGTTTTTATCCGCAGCATTCGCAGCAGACCGCGGATATCCGTTTTTACCCGCAGCGTTCATTCACCCATGACCTGGATGAAGCAGCGGCGGACCTTGAGGCCGTCGAATTCGACGAAATAGATATCCTGCGCGGCGCCGCTGACCAGCTTCCCGTCCTGCACGGGAAGGACCATGTGGTTTCCGCAGAGCATCGACTTCAGGTGTCCGGGCGCGTTGCCGCTGCAGGTCCCGTAGCTGTGCAGCATGCGGGTGTGCACGTAATCGCCGTCCGCGGGGACCAGGCGGTCCAGCATGATCTCAATGTCCTTTTCCACGCACGGAAGGCTTTCGTTGATCATAATGGAGGTCGTCGTGTGCGCGGAGATGATGAACACGACGCCGTTCCGGACGCCGCTTTCCTCCACTGCCTTCCGGACCTGGTCCGTGATCTTTATCATCTGGAACTCCTCCGTGCTCCGGAGCTCGATCGTCGTGAGCTTAGTCATAGCGGTCCTCCTTCCATCCGAGGAATACCTGCGCGTTCTCTCCCAGGACGGCCTTTTTGACATCGTCCCGCACGGGGAGGGCCAGGAGCCCGTCCTTTACGCGTTCCTGGCGGAAGCGCGGGTAGTTCGAGCCGTACATGATCTTACGGGAAAGGCTGTTCTCGAACCAGCCGCGGTCCATGCCGTCCATGAAGACCTGCCGGTAGTAATCCTTCGGGGAGCCCATGAAAACAGTTGCGGTGTCAGTGTATACGTGACGGTATTTCAGGACCATCATCATGGTCTCGTCGATCCAGGGCCAGCCGAGATGGGCAAGGCAGAAGCGGAGCTCCGGATAGTCGACGGCCACGTCCTCGAACAGGATGGGGCGGGACCAGCGGGAGGGGGAATCCGGCTCCCAGCTCATGCCCGCGTGGAACATGACCGGTTTTCCGGCCTCCTCACAGATCCTGTAGAGCTCCTTCAGGCGCTCGTCCGTCGGGTACATATGGAGGTGGGAAAGGTTCAGCTTGAGACCCGAAAGGCCGAGCGTCCCGAAGGCATACCGGAGGCTGTCCGCGGCCCCTGCGTTCCGGGGATCTACGCTCGCGAAGCCGATAAAGCGGTCCGGGGCGAGGTCCACCAGGGAGCGGACCTCCTCGTTCGTGACGATGGGCTCCTTCATGTCAAAGGAATAATCCTCCGCGAGAAGGACCGTCCTGTCGACGCCCGCGTGGTCGAGCACGTTGAAAATATGGTCCATAGGCGTCGGGCCTGATTTGTACAGGCCGAAATTCTGCTGCCGGAAGGCAACACGCCCGCGGTCGGCGCAGATGGCGCCGTAGATGACGGGATGCGCGTGGATATCGATGATCATGCTTTTTCTCCTTATTAAACAGGCGGATGCTCAGAAATACGGCTTGAAGACTCCGACGACCCTGGACGCGAGCTCCGCGCCCATCTGCAAGCAGGTCTGGATATCCTTGCCGGAAAGAAGTCCGTCGAGGAAGCCGGCGCCGAAGGAATCACCCGCGCCGCAGGTGTTTTCAAGATGCGCGCAGGGAACGGCAGGCTGCTCGTACATGCGGGTCCCGTCGAAGGCGATGCTCCCCTGTTCCCCGAAGGTGGCGATCAGGATCTCCGCGCCGAGCGAACAGCCGCGGACGAGCAGGGCATCGACCTCGGGCGTCCGTTTTTCAAAGGAAAAGATCCCGTAGTTGATGTTTTTCAGGATCTCGTCCACCTCGGGGTGCTGCCAGCGCTTTGAAAAGTCAAAATAGACCTTTGTTCCCTTTTCGCGGATGGCGGGGAGATGCCTGGTGACCTGCCAGGAGAGGTCCGTATGGATCAGGTCCTGTTCCTGGACGAAGGCCAGGTCCTCCGGGCTCAGCGTGTAGTCCGTGATCACGCCGCGCTCGGTGCGGTGGTGGACGCGGTCCCGCCCGTTCATGCGCATCTCCACGAAGGCCGTGGTCCCTCCGGGGACCACGCGCACATGCTCCGTATTGAATCCGCGCGCCCCGCAGGTATCGAGCATGAGCCGGCCGTAGTCATCGTCCCCGACGGCAGTCACGACGGAGCATTCGAGGTCGTCCCGCCGGTCCTTGAGATGGAACAGGACGTCGATCCCGTTGCCCGTTGCGTAGTGGATGCCGTTTAAGTAGACATCGATACAGGTAAATCCGACAGCAGCAGCTTTGATCATGGCACCTCCTTCTGCGGCGTGCCCCGGGTGTACCGGGGTATAGGCCGGCCAGACTTAAACATTATATAACATAATATAATGATATTATAAGTGGTGCGCAGGAGGAGTCAACACATTTTCTGAATGATTGGGCAAAACGACGATAAATATTGTGCAATAATGAAACTTGACTAAATCATTATATAACATTATATTATGACTTAGGGCCGGTAATGATCCGGACAGGGTGCCGGAGGGCCTGAGAAAAGGAGGAACCATGCGGGTCATAGGAATAGGAGACAATGTCTGCGACAAGTATGAACACCAGGGGACCATGTACCCCGGGGGCCAGGTGCTGAACTACACGGTCTACGCGACCATGCTTGGTGCGGAGGCCGCCTATATCGGCGTGTTCGGCACGGACGAGGTGGCGGAGCATGTAATGAATACGCTCGACAGGCACGGGATCGACCGGAGCCGCTGCCGCCAGTACGAGGGGGAGAACGGCTGTGCCAGGGTCACGCTCGTGGACGGGGACAGAGTCTTCCTCGGAAGCAACAAGGGCGGCGTGCTGAGGGAACACCCGATCGTGCTGGATGATGAGGACCTTGCGTATATCCGCGGCTTCCGCCACTGCCACGTGTCGAACAACAGCTACATGGACGGGCAGCTCCCGCGCCTCAAGGAGACGGGGATCAGCGTGTCCTACGACTTTTCCGGACAGTGGACGGACCCGGAGCGGGTGGAGCGTGTAGCCCCGTATATCGATTTCGCGTTTTTCTCCGCCGGCAGCGCGGGCGCGGAGGTCACGGAGGACACCCTCAGGAAGCTTTCCGCGATGGGCGTCGGGATCAGTATCGCGACGCGCGGAAGCAAGGGAGCGCTCCTTTATGACGGAAGGGATTTCTACGAGCAGCCGCCGAAGCTGGTCGAAGCGGTCGACACGCTTGGCGCCGGGGATTCCTTCGCGACGGCCTTCCTTCTTTCGTGGCTTGAGGACCGGGACGCGGCGGAGAGGGATCCGTCGTCACGGCCTGCACTGTTAAGGAAAGCACTGGAAAAAGCAGCTGAATTTTCTTCCGGGACCTGCCTTGTCTACGGCGCGTTCGGGGAGGGGAAGCAATACAAATAATACCAATACTATAAAATAATAAAAACGGAGGATCAGATTATGAAGGACCAGGTAAAGAATATCATTACAGAGATCAGCGGAAAGATCATCGCGAACGGCGGACTTAAGCATGTTTATTTTGTCGCGTGCGGCGGCTCCAAGGCAGCGATCTATCCGGGGCTTTATCTCCTGCAGAGCGAGGCGAAGACCTTCGGCGCGACGACCTACACGAGCAACGAGTTCAACTACGCGACGCCGAAGGAGCTTGACGACCGCTGCATCGCCGTCATCTGCTCCCTGAAGGCGACGCCGGAGACCGTCGAGGCGGTCAGGACCGCGAACGCGGCTGGAGCGTACGCGATCGCGATGACCGGAAGCATGGAGACCGGCATGGCGGAGGTCGGAAAGTACGTCGTGACGTACTCTAACGGCGACAACCAGGTCTACAGCGAGTCAAACGGCTCAAACTCCCTCCGCATCGGCGTTGAGATCCTGCACGAGTTCGAGAACTGGGAGAAGTACGACAAGGCATGCGAGGCGTTCGAAAAGGTCGATGAGATCATCGCGGACGCGAAGAGAGACGTGCTTCCCGCGGCGAAGGCATGGGCGGAAAAGGTCAAGGACGAGCCGGTGCTTTACGTTCTTGCTTCCGGCCCGAACATGGGCGCGGCATATTCCATGTGCATCTGCCATTTCATGGAGATGCAGTGGAAGCACGCGGTCTGCCTGCACACCGGGGAATACTTCCACGGCCCGTTCGAGACTACGGACAAGGAGCTTCCCATGGTCCTGTTCATGAGCGAGGGACGCACGCGCGCAATGGACGAGCGCTGCCTGAAGTTCCTTAAGACCTACGCGGAAAACTACATCGTGATCGATATTAAAGAGCTGAACGGCGGGAAGATCGACGCGGACGTCGCGGAATTCTTCAACGGCGTCATCATGATCCCGGTCGAGCGCTACTACGTCGCGCAGCTCGCCGAGGCGACCGGACACTCCCTCGACTACCGCCGGTATATGTGGAAGGTGGAGTACTGATCGGAAAAATCTTCCGGATTTTACAATAAAATATTTTACAAACTTTATAATATGATTGATAATGTATTTGGTAAAAGCGCAGCATAGTGCGCGCTGAACAAATGAAAAGGGAGGAATCTATTATGAAGAAAAGTCGCCGATACCTGAGCCTGCTTCTGACGGCAGCACTTGCAGGCGGAGCACTTGCCGCATGCGGAGGAAGCGGAAGCACTGCTTCCACCACCGCAGCCGGATCCCAGGCTGCAGCCGAAACTGCAGCTCCTGCCGCGGCGGGAGAGACCCAGGCCGCAGCCGAAAGCGCGGGCGCAGGCAAGACGGATATCATCATTGCCATGCCGGAAGATCTTGAGACCTTTGATCCGGCCGGTTCGTCCGCGATGGTGACCATGGCGACCACCAAGATGATGTACACCCGCCTTTATGATACGCATGACGATTCACAGCCTGTTCCGCTTCTCGCGCAGGAGATGATCGAGGTCTCCGACAATGAGGTCGACTTCAAGATCCCCGAGGGCGTGAAGTTCTCCGACGGTTCCGACCTGAACGCCGAGGACGTCGTCGCGAGCCTTGAGCGCGCGAGACAGAGCCCGACCTTCTCCACGCTGATGAAGGGTATCATCTCCTTCGAAAAGGGAGAGGACGATTACACGATCAAGTGCAACACGGACGGCCCGGTCCCGTATATCCGCCTTGCGCTTTCCCACGCAGGCACCGGCATCATCCCGAAGGAATACGCAGAGGCAGGCGAGTCTGCTGACTGGGATCACCCGGTATGCTCCGGCCCGTACATCCTGAGCTCCCGTACGCTCGGATCCGAGACGGTCATCGAAAAGAACCCCGACTACTGGGACAACGGCGGAGAGACCGAGGCGAAGAACGAAAAGCTTACGTTCAAGGTCGTCCCGGAGGCGAGCAGCCGTACCATCCAGGTCCAGACCGGTGAGGCGGACGTCAGCTTTAACTTCTCCACGGCGGACTACAGCACGGTCTCCTCTGACCCGAACGTCACGCTTTACCAGAAGACCGGTACAGTCACCCAGTACCTCTGCATGAACACCAGGCTGGCTCCGTTCGACAACGAGAAGGTCCGCCTTGCGGTCTGCTACGCGATCGACCGTGAAGCCATCATGACGATCGTTGCCGACGGCTTCGGAACCGTTACCGGCTCCACCATCCCG
>CACXDR010000340.1 GCA_902766415.1 uncultured Lachnospiraceae bacterium | reverse complement strand
TCTCGCGCTGCACCTTGACGCCCTCCTTCGCTTCGATGGCCTGGTGCAGGCCGTCGGAGAAGCGGCGGCCCGGCATGACGCGGCCGGTGAACTCGTCGACGATCAGGACCTCGTTGTCCTTGACGATGTAGTCCTTGTCCTTCTGCATGAGCTCCTTCGCGCGGAGCGCAAGGACCATGCAGTGCTGGAGCTCAAGGTTCTGCGGGTCGGAATAGTTCTTGATCTGGAAGAACTTCTCGACCTTCGCGACGCCCTGGGCGGTCAGATTCGCGGTCTTGTCCTTCTCGTCGATGACGTAGTCGCCGGTCTCGGTGATGTCCTCGCCGAGGATCGCGTTCATCTTCGTGAATTCCGTCGCCTCGCCGCGCTCAAGCTGGTTCGCGAGGGTGTTGCAGACCTCGTAGAGCTTGGTGGACTTGCCGGACTGTCCGGAAATGATGAGCGGGGTGCGGGCCTCGTCGATCAGGACGGAGTCCACCTCGTCGATGATGGCGTAGTCAAGCTCGCGGAGCACCTGCTGCTCCTTGTAGATCGCCATGTTGTCGCGGAGGTAGTCAAAGCCCAGCTCGTTGTTCGTAACGTAGGTGATGTCGCAGGCGTACGCCGCCTTTCTTTCCTGCGGCTGCATGTGGTTCAGCACGACGCCGACCTTCAGGCCCAGGAACTCGTGGACCGCGCCCATCCACTCCGCGTCACGCTTCGCGAGGTAGTCGTTGACCGTGACGATCTCCACGCCCTTGCCGGCCAGCGCGTTCAGGTATGCCGGGCAGGTGGAGACCAGCGTTTTTCCTTCACCGGTGCGCATCTCCGCGATGCGGCCCTGATGAAGGACAACGCCGCCGAGCAGCTGTACGGGGAAATGCTCCATGCCGAGCACGCGGCGCGAGGCCTCCCTTACGGTGGCGAACGCCTCGACCAGGATGTCGTCCAGCGTCTCGCCTCCGGCAAGGCGCTCCTTGAACTTCGCGGTCTGCGCCTTCAGCTCCTCGTCGCTCATCGCCATCATCTTCGGGCGGAGCTGCTCGATCTGATGCACGCGCGGCCAGATCAGCCTGACCTCGCGCTCACTGTGCGTACCAAAAAATTTCTCTATCAAGCTCATGTATATACTCCTGTTAAGAACCGTCGGTGTCTTTCCACGGAAAATATGTGTCTCTGATACATAGACTGTCACATAGACCGTAATATTTTAGCACTCCGAAAGAAGAACTGCAATCCGGGACAGCAGATTTAACACTTTGTTCATATGCCGGCACCCCGGACCCCGGAAAAGAGGGCGGCCGCTCCGCGCGGCCGCCCTCTGGCGTTCAGTTATATATGTCCGGTTCAGACCTCCGGTTCGATCAGGCCGTACTTTCCGTCCTTTCTCTTGTAGACGACGTTCACAGCCTCTGTCTCGGCGTTCAGGAATACAAAGAAGTTGTGGCCGAGCATCTCCATCTCGAGGCAGGCTTCCTCGGCATCCATCGGCTTCACGGCGAACTTCTTGCTGCGGACGATGACGATCTCGTCCTCTTCATCCGCCTCCTCCTCGGCAAACAGCGCCGAGAACGGCAGCGCGGCCTGCTTCTTGTCGATGAGCTTGGTCTTGAACTTCTTGATCTGCCGCTCGATATCCTCCTCAACAAGGTCTATAGATGCATAGAAGTCATCCGTCGCCTCCTCAGCCCGGATGAAACCGGTTTTCGTCGGGATGGTCACCTCGATCTTTTCAAGATCCTTGGATGTGCTGAGGACCACTCTCGCCTCAGCGTCAGGAGCAAAATACTTGTCCAGCTTTCCAAGCTTCTTCTCCACCTGGTTCTTGAGTCCGTTGGTAAGGTCGACGTTTCTTCCGGTCATAGTAATACGCATAATCATCAGCTCCTTTTCTTCGGATTCCAGCAACCGAGTAAACACACGGTTTACTGCAGTTCCATTATACCATATGATCAGGAACTTTTGATTTTTCAAGCGGAATTTTATTCTTTTTTCCCATTCCGCGCAAAATCGGCAAAGCGACGAAAAATTGTTTTTATTGAGATGCAAAAGGCAGCGACATAAAATCGCGAAAAAATGTGGATAATGTGGACAAATCTGTGTATAAGTTAACAATTTCGGAAAATCAAGGCCTTCCGGACCTGCTGTAACAGTACCGGAAGGCCTTGTTTCATGATGCGATTGTGGATAACTCCCCCTGCGGTTTTGTCAATTGTGCAGGTTCCCCAAACTTTTCGCGTTTTTCGGCGAAACAGGGGGTACAGGGGCATTTTCCGGGTCTTGACAATCCGGGAACTCCGATTCTCAGACCTCGAAAAGAAGGTCGCCGTAGCTCGGCATCGGCCAGTATTCCTTGTCGACGATCATCTCGAGCCTGTCGACCGGGGCGCGGAGCGCCTCCATGGCCGGGACGACCTTGTCGCAGAACGCGTTCGCGCTGTCCTTTGCGCCCTTGACCGCGCCTGCGTATTCCACTGCCTGCGTAAGCTCCTTCATCGCGTTCCGCGTCTCCGTAAGAAGCGCGCTGCACTCGATCAGCATCTCCTCCTCCGCGCCGGCATCAGCCGCAGGGCAGGCGCTCTTCACCTTGCCCAGGGTGTCCGCCAGGGAGCCGATGTACCGCACGACTGCGGGAATGATGCTCTTCGACGCGAGGTCGATCATGGTCTTCGCTTCGATGTTGATGGCCTTCGCGTACCCTTCGAACGCGATCTCCATGCGGGACTCAAGCTCCGTACGCGTATAGACGCCGAAGTTCTCGAACAGGCTGACCGCCTTTTCCGTGGCCAGCGACGGGATGGCGTCGACCATGCGGCGGAGGTTCGGAAGCCCTCTCCTCGCGGCCTCGGCCTCCCACTCCTTCGTGTAGCCGTTGCCGTTGAAGATGATCCTGCGGTGACGGATCATAAGGTCCTTGATGATGTTGTGGACCGCCTCGTCGAAATCGTCCGCCGCCTCGAGGATATCAGCCGCTTCCTTGAAGGCCTCCGCCGTGATGGTGTTGAGGACGATGTTCGGGCTTGCGATGGAGTCGCTGGCCCCGACCATGCGGAACTCGAATTTATTGTTGGTGAAGGCGAACGGCGACGTGCGGTTCCTGTCCGTCGCGTCCTTCTCGAAGACCGGGAGCGTGGAGACGCCGGTCATCATGTTCTCGCCGTGGATGCTGTGCGTCGCGGAGCCCGTGGTACAGAGCTGGTCGATCACATCCTCCAGCTGCTCGCCGACAAAGATGGAAATGATGGCCGGTGGCGCCTCGTGCGCGCCCAGGCGGTGGTCGTTGCCGACGCACGCCGCGGACAGCCTCAGAAGGTCCGCGTGGCGGTCGACCGCCTTCATCATGCACGCAAGGACCAGAAGAAACTGGATGTTCTCATGGGGCGTATCGCCCGGATTCAGCATGTTGATGCCGTCGTCGGTGGACAGCGACCAGTTGTTGTGCTTGCCGGATCCGTTGACGCCCTTGAACGGCTTTTCATAAAGGAGGCACGCAAGACCGTGGTAGCCCGCGACCCGCTTCATGACCTCCATGGTGATCTGGTTATGGTCGAC
>CACXDR010000339.1 GCA_902766415.1 uncultured Lachnospiraceae bacterium | reverse complement strand
TCGTCCGTGTGTGCAGCCTCCGGGCCCTCCCGGAAGCAGACGCAGCCAGTCGTTACAGCTGTTATATTGATTATATAACAATGTCTGTCCTGCGTCAACGAAAGGGGCTGCTGCATAATAACCCGATGCAGCAGCCCCTGTTCAATTACACAGTGTCAGTTCATTATCTTATAACTCAGGTCCGCGGTGTCAGAGCTCGATATTCTCGAAAAGATCGTCGTCGTCCTCGTCCGCGGGTGCCTTCGGGGAATTCCCGGGGAGATAAAGCTCCTCGTCCGAAAACTCCTCCGGCTCTTCCTCCGCCGGCGTCCGGTCCTCCGCAGGAGTATACGCGCCGTCTTCCTCCTGGAAGCTGCCGTCATCGTCCTCCGCGGCGCCATCCGGTGTCTCTCCGCCGTCAGCTCCTTCTGCCTCGTCTCCGTCCGCAAGGTCCTCTCCGTCCTCCGGTCCGTCCTCAGCGTCCGGCCCGTCATACGGACCGCCGTCCCCGCCGCGCCTTCCGATAAGAAGCGCTCCGGCGGCTGCCAGCGCGATCAGCGCCGCGGCCGCTGCAAGGAAGGTGAGCACGCGGTTTCTGGAACGAAGCTTTGCATTCTCCGCCTCAAGCTCCTCGCGCGTCATGCCCTCGGCCTCCGGCTCCTCGTCCGGCGTCTCGTCGAAGTAGCGCTGGATGGTGCGTTCCTTAAGGTCGAAGCGGTAGAAGCCGGTCTCCCCGTCCGCGTTCATGCCGTAGAAGACACAGTAGCCGGCGCCCTGGTCCTTCTCGCCGACCCAGCCGTTCACCGGGCGTCCGTTCAGGTTCAGGCGGCTTTCCGTGAGTCCTGCCGGGACAGTCGTCCCTTCCGCGAACGGCACTGCCGTGACCGTCCTGGAGCCTGTGCTGACCTCGACGAACGGTCCCCAGGTGCCGCTCTCCGTATCGTACATGAAGAGGTCGCCGCTTCCGCTGCCGGAAAGGAGGTACATCACGCGGAGCGCGCTGTTCGTACCAACGCCCGCAAGGACGTTCTTCCCGCCGATGCTGAAGCTTTCCGCCGTGTAGCCCTGCGGAAGGAGCGTCTCGTCAAAGGTCTCCGCGATCTCGTAGGTCGTGTCGCCGATCGTCACGGTGCCGTCGCCCTCTGCCGCAGCCTCTGTCGGGGTCTCGCCCTCCTGCTTGGTCACGACGATCGTGTAGGCGCCTGCCGGCGCGCCGTCAGCCGTAGCGATATTTACGCTGATCGTGTTCTCGCCGAGGGAAAGCTCCTCGTTGCCGCTGACCATGACCTTCATGTCGCCGTTCTCCGGCGATGCATTGACCGCGATCCTGGTCACCTCGTCGCCGACGACAGCCGTGTAGGACGTCACGTCAGGAGAAAACGCGGGCTTCAGCGTACCCGGCGTGATCTGGAGCGAAGCAAGGCGCGCCGCCGCGGCTGCCGTGGTCTCTGCCGCCGCGCCGCCGACCGTCACCGTGGAGCTCCCGCTGTGCGCGAGGTCCGCGAGGCGCTGGTCGCGGTCATAGACCTCCGCGGTGCTGATGGAGATCTTCGACGTTCCCTCCTTCAGCGCGCGGAACGTGATCCCGTACATCCAGTCCTTCGCGTCCGTCGTGGTCTGCCCGGTCACGCGGAGAGAACCCGCGCCGCCTTCGGCATTGTCCCCCCGCACGAACTCGAGCGCGGACGAATCGTAATTCAGCATGATGCTTGCGCTGCCGAGCGGCTCCCCGCTCGTCGACACGACATGCATGGCGACGGTGACCTCCTCGCCGTTCGCCGCCTGCGGGTCGGAAAACGAGATGGACGCCGTCATCGCGTAGGCGGTCAGGCAGAACACCGTGCTCATCATGACAAGCGCGCCGGCTGTAAATACCTTCAGCGCCCTCTTAAAAACTGCCCTGGCTTTTATCATAACCTCGTCTGTTTCTCCTTAATCAAAAGTATTGACACCTTACGAACCTGCCGGCCCGACCAGCGAGACGCCGGCGTTCTGCGAAGGAGTGAAGGGAGTCCCGTCATTCACCTCCGCCTGGGACGCGCTGCCTGTCGGGGATGCCCCGCCGGGCGATGCTCCGCCGGGCGACGCTCCGCCTGAGACGCCGGGGCCAGAATTCACGAACGGCCCGGAGCTTCCTCCGCCCTGTGCCGCGCTGCCGGCGCCGCTTCCGGAGAAGCCGCTTCCTGTCTGTCCGCCCGCCTCACGGCGCACGCGGATGAAGTAGGACCTGACATCCCCGTTTCCTGCCGTGACCCGGACCTCGATCGTCTGCTGGTCCGCGTTCAGCGCGGTGTATCCCGCCCCGGACACCGACGCGCCGGAGTCGATCGCTGACGCGCTGATGTTCAGGCCCTGTACGGACGTGTCGACCGTAAGGTCGTAGTTCTCCGTATCAAGGCTGAATGCCGGATCCATGGAGAACCCGTCCGCCGCAAGCGTCCTGAGCTTGTTGTTCGGGCTTCCGTCGCCTGTAGGCGCCTCGGCAGGCGTGTCAGGCATGCCGCTGTAGACCGGGATGCGGAAGACCAGCGGAAGCTGCTTCATGCTCTCGCTGTACGCCTCGCCGAGCTTGTAGCCCTCGTCCGCGGCGCCCTGGACGTTCGTCATGTACTGGTGCTGGTACCGGCTGTTTCCCGTGACGTTGAACTTCTTGAGGTACAGCGTGTCCTGTCCCCGCCTGACGAAGTTTTCGCCGTAGTACTCCGCGCCGCCGACAACCGCCTTCTCGATGCTGTTCCACGGACGCTCGTAGGCGCCGGACTGCGAGGCCCACCAGAGCCCGCGCGTCACGGCCGTCATGCTGCCGTCCTCGTAGGCCATGATGTTGAAGAAGTTGTATACGCCGGGATAGCTCCCGTTCTTCCCGCTGATAAGGCCGCTCTTTCCCTTGGTCCCCTGCTCCTGCAGGATCATGGCCGTAAGGACATAGGGATTCACGCCGGACGCCTGCGCGGCCTTCATAATGATGTCGATGTAGTTCACGTTCCCGGAGGCGGACCCGCCGTCCGCGGAAGGGGTGGACGATGTGGACGAAGGCGACATGGAGCTGCGCCCCGGCCCTACGATGACGCCGCTCGCGCTGACGCTCACCCTGCCCGGGATCTCAGGCACCTCGACCAGGGGGATATCCGGAAGCATGCCCTTCAGGGCGTCCGTTCCTTCCCCTGCCTCAGGGGCCTTTGCCTGCGGCGCGCCCGAAATAACGCCCACGGGCGATGCGCCCTGTCCCGCACCGGAAGGCGCTCCCGTATTCTGCGGCGCTCCGGAGGATGCTCCTGTCCCCTGGGACGTGCCGGACGATGCTCCTGCCCCCTCCGGCGATGCGCCCTGCGGCGTCCCGGATGCTTCCGGCTGCGGCGCTCCGGCTGATGACGGCTGCGGATCTCCGCCGGCTGCCGGCTGCTGCGCGGTCCCCGCGCTTCCGCCCGGCGCCGCGCCGATGCTCACGGAGCCGCCTGAGACGGGGGTCCCGCCGCTGCCGCTCTGCGCTGCCTGCGGATCGGATGACTGTGCCGCGCCCTGCGCCTGCCCGTCCGGGGAAGGCGAGCCCTGTCCCGCGCCGGCCTCCGGTGAAACGGCCTGGCCGCCCGGGGAGACCGCGGTCCCGGCAGCACCGGCCGCCCCGGTCGGGGACTGCATGGTGCCGGGGCCTCCGCCGACCGGGGAAAGCCCTGCCCCGCCGTTCGGCGTCGGAGAGGTGCCGCTCCCGCTCGCGGTGCC
>CACXDR010000338.1 GCA_902766415.1 uncultured Lachnospiraceae bacterium | reverse complement strand
TATGAATACGGGCTCTGGGGCGTGTTCCGGAAGGAGGACGGGGCGTTCCTGGGCCTCTGCGGCTTCGGGCCGGACGAGGAGGACGGGATCCCGGAGCTCGGCTACCATATCGCGGCCGGCGAACGGGGGAAGGGGTACGCGTATGAGGCAGCGCTCGCCGCGGCCGGCTACCTTTTCTCGGAGGCGGGCGCGGAGGAGGCGCGCGTCACGGTCAGGCGGGAAAACATCCCCTCGGTCCGCCTGGCGGAGAAGCTTCGGAAGGCGCTCGGGGAGACAAGGGAGGACGTCCTGCTCACCATCCGGATCCGGCCATAAGGCGCGGAAATGTTAAGGGACGCAACTCGCTTTACAGATGCAGGGATTTATTCTATAATACTGTATACAAAATACGAAGGAAGTACAATCTTATGCTGATGACCGCTGAGGAAAACGCGTACGCGAAGATCAACCTCGGGCTTGACGTCTTAAGACGCCGGGAGGACGGGTACCATGAGCTCTGCATGGTCATGCAGACTGTGGGTCTTTGCGACCGGGTGTTCCTCGAGAGGACGGAGGACCAGGGGATCCGGCTTTCGGCGGACCGGGAGGGCGTCCCGGAGGACGAACGGAATCTCGCATGGCGCGCTGCCGCGCGTCTTTTTGATGCGTACAGGCTGCCGGGAGGCTTAAGGATCCGCCTCGAGAAGCACATTCCCGCGGCGGCAGGGCTTGCCGGGGGCAGCGCGGACGCGGCTGCGGTCCTTCGCGCCATGGACCGGATGTACGGGATCGGGATGACAGAGCAGGAGATCTGCGCGCACGCCCTGACGCTCGGGGCGGACGTTCCCTTCTGCGTGCTCGGGGGGACCATGCTGGCGGAAGGGATCGGGGAGAAGCTCACAAGGCTCCCGGACCTCCCGGACTGCAGCGTGGTCATCATAAAGCCGGACTTCGACTGCTACACGAAGGACATTTACGGAGGCCTCGGGATCAGCGGGGTGCCGGCGGAGGCGCATCCGGACATGGAAAGCGTGGTCCGGGCGCTTCGGAAGGGGGACCTCGCGGGGGCTGCGCCCTTTATGAAGAATATCCTGGAACGCCCGGCGCTGAAGCTCCACCCGGAGATCGCCGGGATCCGGGAGGATCTTGCGGCAGCGGGCGCCGCGGTCTCACTGATGAGCGGCAGCGGCTCTGCGGTCTTCGGGCTTTTCATGAACGCTGCGCAGGCGGAAGGATGTCTTAAGCTGCTCCGCGCAAAATACGGCGGGGCAGCGGAAATGATCCTTCTGACCTCTCCGGCCGGGACTCTGTTTCCGTCCGGGACCACTGAAAGCGAGGAATAACATGCCGGATGAATTCAAGATGACCGTCAACGAATATATGCCCCTGCGCGACGTCGTGTTCCACACGCTCAGGCAGGCGATCCTGAAGGGCGAGATGGAGCCGGGGGAGCGCCTTATGGAGATCCAGCTCGCGAAGAAGCTGGGCGTGAGCCGGACGCCGATCCGCGAGGCGATCCGGAAGCTGGAGCTTGAGGGACTTGTCATCATGATCCCGCGGAAGGGCGCGGAGGTCGCGGGGATCACGGAAAAGAACCTCCGCGACGTGCTGGAGGTGCGCCGTTCCCTTGAGGAGCTCGCGATCGAGCTCGCTGTGCAGCGTATGACGGAGGATGATATCCGTAAGCTTGACGAGGCGCGGATCGAGTTCCGGGAGTCGCTCCGCACGAACGACGTGATCCGGATCGCGGGAGCGGATGAAAAGTTCCACGACGTCATATATAATGGTACATATAACGACAAGCTCGTGCAGCTTCTGAACAATCTGCGCGACCAGATCTACCGCTACCGGCTGGAATATATCAAAGACACCGGGAAGCGGCAGATCCTCATGATCGAGCATGAGAACATCCTGGCCGCCGTAAAGCAGAGGAACCTGGAGATGGCGAAGCGGGCCGCGCGTGAGCATATCGACAACCAGGAGATCACGATCTCCCGGAATCTTAAGATCTGAAAGGAAACTGTAAAATGAGCAGAAAAACGATCGCCGCGGTCTTCGGCGGACAGTCCTCGGAGCATGAGATCAGCTGCCTTTCCGCATGCAATATCATAGAGCAGATCGACAGGGAGAAGTATGAGCTGATCCTGGTCGGCATTACGAAGGAGGGCCGGTGGCTCCGCGTCAACAGCGTGGACGAGATCCGGGACGGAAGCTGGCGCGAGGGGAAGACCGGATGCGTCCTGTCCCCCGACGCGACGGAGCAGTGCCTCATCATCCGTGAGAAAACAGCCTACACCAAGGTGAAGGTGGACCTCGTGTTCCCGATCCTCCACGGTCTGTACGGCGAGGACGGGACCATCCAGGGGCTCTGCGAGCTCGCGCAGATCCCGTACGTGGGCTGCGGTGTCGTGGCCTCCGCGGTCGGGATGGACAAGGGCTTCACGAAGCTGGTCGTGAATTCGCTCGGCATCCGCCAGGCGGAATACGAGCTCGTGACAAGGGAGCAGCTTTCCGATATGGAGTCTGTCGTCAAACGGATCGAGGAGCACTTCAGCTACCCGGTCTTCCTGAAGCCCTGCAACGCGGGCTCAAGCTGCGGCGTGACGCAGGCCCATGACAGGGTGGAGCTGATGAGCGGCTTCCAGGAGGCGGGCCGGTTTGACCGCCGTTTCCTTGTAGAGGAGACGATCACCGGGCACGAGGTCGAGTGCGCGGTGCTGGGCGGCGGAAGGACTCCGACCAGGGCAAGCGGCGTCGGCGAGATCCTTTCCGCTGAGACCTTCTATACCTATGACGCGAAGTACTACAACCCCCAGTCCAGGACGGTCCTGGACCCGGAGCTTCCGGAGGGCTCCGCGGAGCGCTTAAGGACTGCCGCCGTGAGGATCTTCGACGCGATCGACGGCTACGGCCTGTCCCGCGTGGATTTCTTCGTGACAGAGGGCGGTGACGTCATTTTCAACGAGATCAATACCATGCCCGGCTTCACCGCGATCAGCATGTACCCGCAGCTCTGGGAGCACAAGGGCCTCGGGAAGAAGGAGCTGGTGCAGAAGCTGATCGACCTGGCATTTGAAAGAAAGGCCTGATATGGGACAGGATTTTCCGGAGCAGGATCCGGTAAAGCTTTATGTGCCGAAGCGCAGGCACAGGGCAATGGACCTGGGGACCTACGCGCCGGTCGGCGTGTTTGACTCGGGGATCGGGGGCCTCACCGTGGTCCGCGAGATCATGGGGCAGATCCCGGGGGAGAGCATCGTCTATTTCGGCGACACCGCAAGGCTCCCCTACGGCGCGAAGTCCCGCGAGACGGTCCTGCGCTTTTCAAGACAGATCGTAAGGTTCTTAAGGACGAACGACGTCAAGGCGATCGTGATCGCCTGCAATACGGCGAGCTCGTACGCGCTTGAGACCATCGCGCGGGAGAGCGACATCCCGGTCATCGGCGTCATCTACGCGGGCGCCCTCACGGCGGTCCGCGCGACGAGGAGCGGCCGCGTCGGCGTGATCGGCACGCGCGGCACGGTCTCGAGCGACATCTACCGCAAGGTGATCAACAGCATAGACCCGGAGGTCCGCGTGATCCAGAAGGCCTGCCCGCTGTTCGTCCCGCTGGTGGAGGAG
>CACXDR010000337.1 GCA_902766415.1 uncultured Lachnospiraceae bacterium | reverse complement strand
TCCTGTCTGTTCGCAATGAAAAAGACATGATCAAATCCCCCATGTATGAAGGATGTTCGTACATGGGGGATTTTTGCCGCAGTCTTTTCTTTTTTTATCACTATCTGGCGGGAATACCCCCGCTTATGTTATCTGAAGCGGCGGGAGTGTTCAGGTCTTCGCCTGGTCCCAGAGCTCCTTCGCGGTTTTTCCGGCGGCTTTGGCGGTGCCGCTTCCGCCTTCTTCAGCGGAGCTTTTTCCGCCGCCCTCGGAGCTGCTGCTTCCGCTTCCCGCGGCCGGGCTGCTCCCGGCACCTGTGCCGGCATTTGCCGCTTTTCTTTCACGCGGCGGAAGGTTCAGGTCCAGCCGGACGCGCGCCTTGATCATTTGCATGATCAGGTCCACGCACTCGTCGATCCCGTAGCTTGCGGAGTTCACGCAGAGGTCGTAGTGCGTCGCGTTGCCCCACTCGTAGCCGGTAAAGCGGCGGTATACGCGGCTGTGCTCGTGGTCCATGCGCTTCACGAGCTTCGCCGCCTCCCTGAACGGGATCTGGTGCATGCTCATGACGCGGCGCACCCGGTTCTTGAAGGGCGCCGTGATGAAGATGCTGACGTGCGGGATACGCGCGTTCCTGAGGACCACGTCCGCGCACCGTCCCATGACGATGAAGTCCTCCTCCTTCGCGAGCTTCGCGATGTAATCGCTCTGGTTGAAGAAGAGCGCGTCCTCCTCGGGAAGCCCGTGGTAGCGGTTGAAGTTCGAGAGCCAGCGGCGGATGCCCTTGAGGCGCCGGTTCTTTTCAAGAAGCTGCGCCGTCATCTGCCGTATGGCCTCGTCCGAGCTGATGCCCTTCGAGATGCGGCGCCGCGGCGTACCGCCGGCCTGCCCATTCTTTGCGCTGAGCTCCGCGTCCGCTTCGCGCTCCGCCTGCAGGCGTTCCATAACGTCCTTCATGACCGTCGCGTCATAGTAGTTCATGTGGAGACGGTCCGCGAGGCGGAAGCCGATGTCGTTGCCGCCGCTTCCGTAGGAGCGGCCGATGCAGATGATCAGCCGGTCCTTCGTGGTAAAGCTGCGGGTCGTGGTCATGACGAAGGGGTTCAGGCGCACGCGGTCGGAGCTTGCGATGTCGGAGGTCGCGACCTCGGGCACGAGTGCCTTCACTTCGTTGAAGATCTGGTTGTATTCGGACATGAGGCGGCTCCGCTGCTTCCTGTCCGGGATGGTGCGCGCCATTTTCGAGATGAGCGCGAGATAGCTTGTGACGAGGTCGCCGTCCGGGCGCACCATCATTTCCCGCGAGAGGTCCTCGATGCAGGTCTCCTTCGGGCTTATGAGCGTTCGGCCGAGCGTGGAGCCGGAGAGGGCGTATACCTCGGTGTCGAAATCGTAGATCCGTTCCGCGAGCGCGCGGCAGCGGTTCTCAAGATTATCCATTATTCGGCGCCTCCTTTACAGGAAAAAGACCAGCGTGTCGATGATGAACACGGGGATCAGAAAGCGGAGCGACCAGGTAATGTAACCGAAGAACGACGGCATGTGGATACCGTTTTCATCGGAGATGGATTTTACCATGAAGTTCGGGGCGTTGCCGATGTAGGTGACCGCCCCCATGAATACGGCGCCGCAGGAGATCGCCGTGAGGAGCCTGACCGGGACCGTCCCGAGCGTCGTCACCAGGCCTTCCGCCGCGCCGAGCGTTCCCGCGGTCGTGAGGAAGACAAGGTACGTCGGCGTGTTGTCAAGGAAGCTGGAAAGAAGTCCGGTGCCCCAGAACATCTCCGCCGGCTTTTCAAGGCCGAGCCCCGGTCCAAGGTCCCTGAGGATCATAAGCGCGGGCTGCATGGTGATGAAGATGCCTATGAACAGCTCCGCGACCTCGGCGATCGGGCCCCAGGTGAAATGGTTCACGCGGCGGATCCTCACGGGCGTCGTCTTCATGGAGAGGAAGGCGGCGGCAAGGATGATCACGCATTCGATGATGGTCGGCCAGGTGAGGACCACGCTTCCGAAGACGCGGATGCCTTTCACTGCGCCGTCCGGGCCGATGAACGCGGGGTTTGAGGGAAGCGTCCCGCTCAGGACCACCGCTGCGACGATCATGATCAGGAAGATCACGTTGTGCGTGCCCTCAAGGGAAAGCTCCGTGCCCGGCTTTGAGATATCAGGCCGCAGGCCCTCTGCGACGTCCTGCAGGTATTTCTTCCGGTCAAGTAGGAAGAACACGGTGAGCATAAGCACCATGTTGAAGAGCAGGACCGGGAAAAGATGCAGGCTCCATAAAAACGGGATGCCACGCATGAAGCCCATAAGAAGCGGCGGGTCGCCGAGCGGCGTGAGGCAGCCGCCCATGTTGGAGATTAGGAAGATGAAGAAGAC
>CACXDR010000336.1 GCA_902766415.1 uncultured Lachnospiraceae bacterium | reverse complement strand
TTGACGCCTGCCTTGATCATGTCCTGCTCATTCAGATAAAGAAAATCAATGCGTGTATCGCTCATAATCCTTCTACCTTCTTTCTTTAGAATGTTTACGTGTACTCCCAGAATGAACTGTTCGGTTTAATTATTACAAGTGTTATTATAATTCTAATAATCATATGCGTCAATGCCTGCGCCTTATCTTTTAAGCCAAACGGTCCCATCTTCCGTATACACGAAAAAACATTACAAACCTTCTGTTCAATTCAATTATTATATATGTTAAAATAACTATTATCAAATATTGCCCGGACAATTCTCAGACAAAGGAGTACAGCGATGCAGGTATATAAGATCTCACGTGAAGAAAAGGAAGCATGGTGCAGCATTCCGAGAGAGGCCCTTCCGGATCATCCGGACAGCAAGATCAGGCTGATCCTCAGGGATACCCGCCCGGAGGTAGCTGAGCTTGTCGGAAACATGATGGCTGACGAGGTCATCGCGAACAATGCCGCGGGAAAGATCACGAAATGGGTGCTCCCGTCCGGCCCCGAGGATCAGTACCGCACCTTTATCCGCCGCGTCAACGAGGAGCGGATCAGCCTGAAGAACGTCTACGCCTTCCACATGGACGAGGTCCTGGACTGGGAGTGCCGGCCCTACCCGGTCGGCGATCATCCGAAGAGCTGCCGGGGACGCATGCTCACCCGATTCTACGGCCGGATCGATCCGGAGCTCAACATTCCCGAAGACCACCGTTTCTGGCCCTGCGTTGAGGACCTTGATTTCACCGACCGCAAGTGCGAGGAGCTCGGCGGCATAGACACGGCATGGATCGGTGTCGGCTACAAGGGCCTGGTCGCTGCCAACGAATCCCCGGAGTCCGTTTACCTCAATATTTCCGTGGAGGACTACGCAAACTCCAAGACCAGGATCACCATGAAGAACCCGGACAGCACCGTGCTCCGGAGCGAGCGCGTCTACGGCGGCATGTATGACCGCGTCGACCCGTTCATGGTGACCATCGGCATGAAGATCCTCCTCTCCGCGAAGCGCGCCGTCGCCATGGTCACGACCGGGAAGATGAAGCAGACCGTGATCCGTGTCGCGATGTTCAGCGAGCCCACGCTCGAGTATCCGATCACGCTGTTCCCGAAGTATGTGCCGGAGGTCATCTTCTGCTGCGACAAGCTCTCCGCGGACCATCCGCTGTCGCATGAGGTCATCGAGCTTTCCAACGAGAACATGGGCGGTGCGGGCTGATGGGCATCGACGTCATCGTCCTCAACAACCTGGGCGGCGGCCAGTCCTGTGAGGTGGACCGGCTCCCGCTTCCCGGGGAGACTGTAAAAGGCTACAACTGGAAGCCGAGTATCGACGCCGGCAAGGGACCGAACTCCTGCATTGCGATGGGGAGGCTCGGCATCCGTCCGGCATTCATTGGAAAATGCGGCCGTGACCCCGCGGGCGACCGCGGCGAGGCATGGATGCGGGAGGCAGGGGTCGACACCTCCGGGCTTCTGCGCTCCGATGAGGTCATGACCGGCCAGGGGATCCGCGTCGTCGAAAAGAGCGGCAACAACCTGATCGTCTGCGGCGAGTCCTCAAGCCGCGCGCTGACCGTGGAGGAGGTGGAGCGGGAGCTTGAACGCCTCGCGCCCGCGAAATACTTCTACGGCGGCTTCGAGATCCGCTCCGAGCTGACCATGGCCGGCCTCGCGAAGGCAAAGGCCCTCGGCATGACGACCGTGGTGAACTTAAGTCCCGTCCCGGAGGTCCGGAGCGGGTTCAGCTGCGCGGATATCATCGTGATCAACGAGACCGAGGCAGCAGCGGTGCTCGGGCTCTCCTCATGGAAGGACCTTCCCCCGGAGGAGCTTGCGGCCGCCGCCCGGAACGCGCTCGGCTGCGGCGCGGTCATCATTACGCTTGGCGCGGACGGCAGCATCGGCCTGGACAGCGGCGGCTTCTGGCGTACGGAGCCTGTGGCCGTTAACTGCGTCGACACCTCCGGCGCGGGTGATGCCTTCCTCTCCGGCATGATCGTCTCCCTTGTACGGGGACACGGCCTCCGCGACGCCACAAGCTTCGCGGGCGCCTTTGCGGCGCTTACCACGACAAGGAAGGGCACGCTTCCCTCCTATCCGGAGAAGGAAGAAGCGCTTTCATTCATCCGGAACACACCGGGGAGGGCCGGCATATGATCCGCGCAGTCATATTTGACATGGACGGCGTCCTGGTCGACAGCGAGCCCTGGTACCTCGAGTTCTTCCGGGAGTTTATCCGCAAAAATGGCCGGGAGCCCGATGAAGAGCTCCTCCTTAAGACGATCGGCGCGTCGAACCGGGAGACCTGGCGGCTCGTCGGGCAGATGTGGGATCCTGAGGCGGATCCCGCGGAGGTGGAGCGGATCTACCGCACACGGCCTGACGCGCGCTACGTACAGTTTCAGGAGGCGGCGTTCCCGGGGATGCAGAAGGCGCTTTCCAGCCTTGCCTCCGCCGGCATCCGGCTTCTCATCGCCTCCGCTTCGTCACGGAAATCCGTGGTCCGCATGACGGAGGAGACCGGCATCGCCCCGTTCATCCACGCGATCGTCTCCGGAGAGCAGGTGAAGGAATCAAAGCCCGCGCCGGACGTCTATCTCCGGGCGATCGAGCTCTCCGGGGTGCCTAAGGAGGAATGCATCGCCGTCGAGGACTCCGCCTACGGCGTGATGGCCGGCCATGCCGCAGGTATCCCTGTGGTCGGCGTTGACAGCAGGCTGGTGCCCGGCGCCTCCGACGGTGCCGATTTCCGCATCCGGGACGTGTCGGAAATGCCGCAGTTTCTTATGAATCACTTTGGAACTCAGTTGCGTTTATGATACAATACCAATATAGTTTTCGTTTGTTTTCGACAGACAATATATAGAAAACAGGTAAAAGCCTTGGACGTAACCGATATAAAGATCCAGAATATCAAATCCATCCTGAATGTCCTGCGCGCCGACTCCCTTCTGACAAAGAGGGACATCTCCGCGATCACGGGGCTCAGCTTTTCTACGGTCTCAAACCTGAGCAACGAGCTCCGCAATGCCGGCGTTCTCGTCGAAGAAAAAAGCGGGGATTTTTCCGTGGGCCGCACGCCCGGAAAGCTCATGTTCCGCACGGAGCTCTACTGCTCTGTCTGCATCTCGCTCCATACGGTCGACCGGATGAGCCTTGCGCTCCTGACCTTCGGAAACCGGCAGATCTATCAGAACACCATCGACATTACCGGCATGGACAGCATCGACGCGCTCCTCACAGAGATCCGCAAGGCCTTTGAGGAGGCGCGCGCCTCCGTGCCCGCGGAGATCCGCTTTGTCGCCGCCGGCGTCTCCGTGCCCGGATCCATGGAAAAGGGCACCGGGCTTATCCGGAACTGCTCGCTCGCGCTCCTGGAGGGACAGCCCTTCAAGGCGCTTCTTGAGCAGAAGCTCGGCATTCCGTGCTATCTCGACAACGACGCCAATCTATGCGCGCTCTCGAAGTCCAGCATGCCGGGCGGCGAGGAACGCAACAACATCGTCTATATCAACATCTGCAGCGGGCTCGGGATCGGTGCCGTCTGCGAAGGGCACCTGCTTCACGGCGCGCACGGATATGCGCCGGAGATCGCGCATCTCCCGCTCGGGGACCCGCAGGTCGCGTGCAGCCTCTGCGGCTCCACCGGCTGTATTGAAGATATGCTCTCGTACCGGGGCTTCGCGCCTCTGAAGGACGCGTCCCTTTCCCCGGAAGAGCGCGAGGCGCTTTTCCGGGACCGCGGCGAGCGGCTGGGCGAGCTTACGGCTGCCCT